>JAPKXT010000003.1 GCA_026394695.1 Methanoregula sp. | reverse complement strand
AAATCGTGTTAAAGGCGCTCCTCACTGATATCGACGGGACGATCACTGATTCGTCCCGCCGGCTGAACACGGGGGCTATTATCGCGATCAGATCGCTCGTTGACGAGGGTGTCGAAGTAGTCCTGGCAAGCGGGAATACTTCCTGTTTTATGGATGCTCTCTGCAAGATGGTGGGAACTCAGGGAACATTCATTGCCGAGAACGGGGGAGTGTTCCGGGTTGGTTATACCGGAACTCTCCGCATCAAAGGAGACCAGGGTATATGCAGGAAAGCATTAGAGGAGGTTCAGGCTTATTACCGTGTACGAGGAAAAGAGCTGGTGCTCTTCAGCCCTACGTACCGGTTTGCCGATCTCGCATTTGCCCGGACCGTTCCTGTTGAAGAGGTTAAACAAATCCTTCTGGAGCACCCGGTGAAAGTAATTGATACCGGGTATGCGATCCACCTGCAGGCGCCGGGCATTGACAAAGGTACCGCACTGGAAGCACTCGCACAGGAAATGAATATGGTACCCGCAGATTTTCTTGCTGTCGGAGACTCGCTCAACGACATCCAGATGCTCAAAAAAGCCGGCATTGGAGTGACCGTCGCAAATGCCCATCCTGATGTGAAAGCAGTTGCTGAATTTGTTGCCAAAAAAGAATATGGAAATGGATTTGTTGAAGCGATCGAAAAATATTTTACTTATTTTCGCGCGAGATAGCGGTCAACGACAATATAATCCTTGATATCCTTTACCGACTCAAACGGTATTACCAGGAGCTTGTCATCTTCCATGTTGTATCCTTCGGTGACAAAGGTCTGGTCGGGGTGAACAATCATTGACAGGACCTGCCCTGAATCAAAATCGACCCTGATGTTTTTTAAGGTCCCGATGAGCTTGCCATCGTTGCTCATGATCTTTTTTCTTGATAGGCTGCGGGCAAATATACGAGTCATAAAAAAATTATGACGCTTATAAATATTTAAAGTGTTCTAAAATAGCGCGTCAAAAGAGTTTTTTTTTGCTATTGATAACCTGATTTACGTTATTTGAAGATTTCAGCCGCCATTTGTATGTCAGATCCACGCAACGTCTTTCTTCCCGCGTGATCGGACATCTTTTTTGCTTCTTTTGATAAAAATACCCCGTACTCTTCCATCAAAACCGCAAGAGTTTCAGTAGCATCGGCACTGATACGCACAGCACCGCCTTTTTTTATGATTCGTTCAACTGCTGATAAGGATAATTCTGTCATGATCCACAATCCTTTCATTCAATTTGGTTTTTACTATCTAAAGATATTGGATTTATAACGAGGGAAAAACCCGGATGACATCAGACTGGGTGAGGATCCCTACCGGTTTTCCATTCTCGACAACAATCAGTCGCCCGATCTCGAGTTCCTTGAAGCGGCGGATCACCTCAAAGAGTTGGGTATCCGCAGGAGCTTCAACAACCTCGGTAGTCATAACTGCCGAAACCTTTGTCGTTAATGGCACATTGTTTTCTACTGCCTTTGCAATATCACTCATAGTGATTATCCCGGTAAGTTTCCCATTGTCAATGATGGGAGCACCATGGATATGATCCTTATTGAAAAGGACAAGCGCTTCGTGGAGGGTTTTTGAACTTTTTAATGTCTTGAGCGGGCTGCTCATGTAGGTTTTAATCGGTTGTTTGGGAAGCGAGATCATCTCGGTGGTTGCAATGAGGAGCAGCTGTTTCGATTCGTCTTTACCAAACACCTCTCCGCGGACGAGGAGTTTGTTGACAGGAGTGGGACCAATCGTGATCCGGTCTCCGATTTCGAAGAGCTTGGCACTGCCAAAAAGTTTGATCACTGCATGACAGATATCCGGGTGACAGAGCGTAGTAAAATCGATTTCCTGGACTGTTGCTCCGGCAATAATGTTCCCGTCCCTGCTGATACTGACACTATAATCTCCCTCAGTATTGCTCAGCTGGAGTTCCTTGTAAGCAAGTGCGGTGGGGATGTAGCCCCCTTTAGGACCGGGTGCGCCATCCACGAACCCGATTGTCTTTAACGCCTGCATCTGGTTTCGCACGGTACCCGGGTTCCGCTGGATCATGTCGGCGATCTCCTCACCTTTGATGGAGTGGGAGTGCTGGTGGTAAAGAGTGATGAGGGTGATGAGGATATCTTTTTGGATCAGCGACAGGTCCATAACGATAAACCGTATAACTTCCCATACTATAAATAGGTTGGAGATTTGTGGAGTTCGAAGAGATACCTACAGTTCCGACGGCAGATGAAATCCTTGACCGGAGCTTCCGCCGTGCGGCAAAGAAAATGAAGGAAAAGACCAATAAAGATCGCGCCAATGAAGAGTTTGTGCGGGCGGTTGGCGCGGCGGTCCATGACCGGCTGGTCTACATTATACGCGGATTTCCTGAATTTGACAAGATCCCCCGTTTCTACCAGGAGATGGCTGATATCCTCTTTGGGTTAGACCGGATACGGCAATCACTGGGTGCCGTTGGATGGGCGGCGAAACACACCAAGATGGTGGGGAACCAGCTGGCGCTCCAGTCAAAGAAATCAGATGATACGACCATGGTGCGGAAAAGGACGGTTGCCCGGCTTGCCTCCATGGTGCACCAGATAGATAAGGACCTGCGGTTCTTAAACGAGGTCCGGAACGTCCTCCGGAAGCTCCCTCATGTCGAGGACGCATGCACGATTGTCATCGGGGGATACCCCAATGTCGGGAAATCTTCGTTCATCCGGCTGGTCTCTTCTGCCGTTCCCGAAATTGCGTCCTACCCGTTTACGACGAAAGGTATTATAGTCGGGCACCGTAAACTAGGGCGGGAACGGATCCAGTTTGTCGATACGCCGGGTATTCTCGATCGTCCGGCCGAACAACGGAACGCCATTGAAAAACAGGCACTTTCGGCCATGATGAATGTTGCCGATATCATCCTCTTCATCCTTGACCCGTCAGAGCACTGCGGGTACCCGATGGAAGTCCAGTTCAACCTTCTCGAGGAAGTGAAGGCAATGATCGATGTACCGCTTGTTGTAGTGGCCAACAAATCAGACCTGCAGGTCGCGGACGGCTACCTCTCCATGTCAACAGGGACAGGAGAGGGGGTTGAGGATGTGCTCGCTGCAATCCTTTCCCACAAACCCGCAGTTACAAAAAACCGGCCAGCACCCATCCAGCCAGAAACCCAAGAATAGTGCCGCCGTTTAATGGCGGCAGTCCGGCCTGGGGTTTCCCTGAAGCGACAAAGTGGAGCAGGACTGCGAGGCCGGCAAGGGACCCGATGATGGCTCCCAGCGCCGGTAGGTTGATAATTCCAAAAAGCCGCCAGCCTTGTAAAAAGACATTTGCGGAGACTACCAGTATGGAGGGCATGATCAGGTCCCCCATACCGATGATGAATGCTGCACGTTCGCCGCCATCATCCAGTTTTCCAATCCCGTCGCGGATGAACGAGTAGCCGCGCCGCTTGGGGATCACAAAAAGGATGGGGGTTTTTAAGTCGATCACTCCTTCGGCAAGCGTGATCATATGTTTTGTTTTGTAGACGGAGATTGCATCATAGACCGCCAGCAGTACTAGCAGGAGTATGACAAGATAATATTCAAGAGAGGCCCCGAAGATTGCTGCCACGCCCGCAGCGATCAGGATGCCAAGGCTGTCAATCACGTACCATTCAGGGTATTTGTACAGGATCACTGTCGCAAGTATTGAGAGGGCGAATACAAGGACTGCCGCAAGAGTGGGGTCTCCTGTTACCACATACACGAGAGCCGAAAAGATATACAGAAAGGTGAGGAAGATTGAGAGCGCTATGATAGCTGCTATCCACTCCTTCCTGCCGTATTTGATCAACAACAGTAAAAATCCGGTGAAGACCAGCAGGATCACGATAAAGATGAACGGGTTGGCCAGTGACGCAGGGTCTTCAAAAGCGGTGATCCCTGCAGCCTGCACGGGAAGCGAGATCAGGATTGACCCGAATTCCACTAAAAGGAGCAGGAGCGGCATCACAAGGAGGGGAATTATGCGTTTTATGTCCATGGTGCTTCTCTTTGTCAAGTAGTTAGATTAATTACTGTGCTCTCATCATCTAAAAGTATGGACATACGTGAGTATTTATTCGATATCCTGCTCACTATCGTTATGATCGTCTCCACGCTCGTCCTCATCAACCGGTTCTGGCAGGATCTTACCATCGCAATTGCCGCAAGTCTTATGATGCTTTCCCTCGGCGGACTCTTCCTCTCGCTGCAGGTAAAGATGCGCCATCTGGAACGAAGTATTGTTATCCGCGAACGGATACTGCGCAACAATCTCGAGGAGATCTCCAGCCGCATGGCGGAGAAATACGATATGGCAGTCACCCACCTGGATGAACTTGTCGGTGAATATTCAAAACGTGCCTACAAGTGATATTGGTATTTCTTCGTGAACCATCATGGGCGTTGCAATACGGGATATCATCGCGGATTACAAGACACCGGTGACGTGGGAATCACTGCCGGGTGTCGCTGCCATCGATGCGAACAACGCCCTCTACCAGTTCCTGACGATCATCCGCCAACCGGACGGGACGCCTCTTATGGACCAGCGCGGGCGGGTTACGTCCCATCTCTCCGGCATCCTCTTCCGGATGGCAAACTTCATCGAAAAAGGGATCAAACCGGTCTTTGTTTTTGACGGGAAACCTGCTGAACTCAAGGCAGCGACTATTGACGAGCGCAGGAAGCTGCGCGATACGGCAGGTGAGCGCTGGAAAGAAGCCCTTGAACGTGGGGACGAGGCGGAGGCCTACAAGCAGGCCCGGTCCTCCACCCGTGTCGACAAAACCATCATCGAAACTTCAAAGGAACTGCTCGGGCTGATGGGCATTCCCATCGTGCAGGCACCGGGCGAGGGTGAGGCGCAGGCGTCCTACATGGTGATGAAAGGGGACGCCCGGTATGTCGTTTCGCAGGATTATGACACGCTCCTGTTTGGCGCTCCCACGCTCGTCCGCAACCTGACGGTCAGCGGTAAGCGCAAGATCCGGGGACGGCAGATCACGGTCAGTCCCGAACGGATTGTGCTGGCCGATACGCTGGGAGGCCTGCAGATCTCCCGCGAGCAGTTGATCGAGATCGGTATCCTTGTGGGAACGGATTTCAACCCGGGGGTGGAGGGGGTTGGTGCAAAGACCGGTCTCAAGCTGGTGCTGAAAGGAGAGTTCGCATCAAAACTCAAAGAGAAGGTTCCGGATTTCGATCCTGCGCCGGTAATAGACATGTTCCTGCATCCCCCGGTGACAACCGATTATGCCCTTGCAGCCGGGCACCCGGATGCCGAGGGTATCCGGAAGATGCTCTGCGACGGGTATGACTTTTCCGAAGAGCGGGTGAACAAGGCGATGGAAGGGTTCTCGGTCAAGGCGGGGCAAAAGACACTCGAGAGCTGGTTTTAGGGCCTGAAGCTGTTCGTGTTATCAAAACCGGAGAGGATTATCCCGGGACGGATAAAACCCCCCTTTTTCCCGTCTTTCCCCATTCCGCTACCCCACATCCATATGAGTGGAGATTCGCCTCCCAATAGGTGCTATTAGCGGTGATTTTCAGCTGCAATACAGTCCCCGATGATCAAACGGACAAAGAAACAGCGGATTCCCAAAACAATAGTGTTGTTTTTTCCCGAATTAGTGCTAAAATGCCTTCCGGAACGCGAAAATGGAGCTCGAATTGGGGAGATCAGGGTGTATGTCACCATGACGCTCAAAATATGAAAGTGAACCAACCGGATCGATCACCGTTTGTCTGAACAGTTAGACGACCCGGGATCCTTCGGTTTGAACTGTCAGGTATTCCTTTACAGTTGCGGCTTGAGAATATTCACCGTTTGCAGAATATTCCCGATATGGAGGCTGACATTCTGTTTGGTTGTCTGGTAGAGTTCTGCGATGAGTGCCTGCGTGACGAGCGGGGGGCGGGAGTTTTTTTATTATGAGTAAACAAAGAATCTCTACCACAATGAGTGGGTCCTTCCCGAAAATGATGATACCAGCCGGATCTGGATGAGACGAAGTAGGGAGGGGGTTACGATATAAAAAACAATATACCTCGTTTCCCATTGGGATTTACAAAAACTTTATAAGATTTTGAATGAATGTATATGTGTTATATACGCTATCGTTCTGACACTTCTTGGGACGATAGTTTCTTCTTCTTAAGTCGTTTAGTGTAAATTAATGACCGACCGTGTAGCTGTTTTTATTGATAACGGGTATTTATCAAAGGCCATTAATGATGGTACAAAAATTGATTTCGTAAAATTTTGTGATACCGTTTGTGGCGATAAAGAACGCCTCAGGACGTATTTTTACGATTGCAAACCGTACAAAAGTGAACCACCGACGGATGAAGAAAAATTCAAATCCAGCCAGTATGACAAATTTGCCAACAAAATTGAAGCGCTTCCACGGTTCCAGATGCGGTTTGGCAAATTGCGCAAAAACAAAGACGGTACTTACGAGCAGAAGCGTGTGGATATTCTGCTTGCGGTTGAGCTAGTCCGCTTGAGTTGGTCAGACCAGATACAATATGCAGTAATTGTAACCGGTGACAGTGATTTCGTTCCAGCGATTGAGGCTGCGAAAGATGCAGGGGTTATAACAAAATTGTATTATTCCCGTCGATCTGTTCATGACGAACTCCTTTCAGCTGTTGATGAACGGTGCGAAATGGATCAGGCATTCTTTAATACAGTAAAGCGGTGAATTTCGGAATTATCAAATGAAATTCAATTGAAAGAATTTCTTTCCCAGAGAACTGCATACACATCTCTTTTTATCCACGAGCAAACCCCTGCACCACCGCCCCCGCCAGCCTCCCCTGCACCCCAGCCCGATCCTTCAGCCGCGCCTTCCAAGTCGAAGAAACCTGATGGATTCTTCTCAAGTCTCTGACGTTCCTTCTTCGAGGGTGTCACATCGCATAACGACGTCTGCGAGTTATCCGGGCTATTAGATAACAGACATAGGGGGTAAGAAAGATATCTTCTATCTCCCGCTCTGCACCGGATCCGGGGGGATCGTTTTGTTGGCGTCAACAAAATGATCAAAAACCGGGTTGTTTGCATTTTTGCAGGATTCCCAGGCTTTTTCAATAATTTTAAAAAAATTTCCTGCATGAGAAGAAGGCACTGATGTTATTACAGTTCAAGAAATTTCGTCTGGTATTTTTACCATCGGGGCAGTTGTCAAGTATTCCTTAACAACTGAATTCCGGTCTAGTTCGTTCTCTTTGAAAATATTCCTTATGTGTATGTTGATATTCGGTACGGTTGTCTGGTAGAGTTCTGCGACGAGTGCCTGCGTGACGAGCATCACTATACGATCATGACGGGCTTTGTCCGAGGATCGGAGAAGTTGAGGGTGTGCAGTGAGTGTGCGATAAACGGTTAATCCATATTTCGTTCATATCCCGGCAGGTGTGATATATGTCCAATTCCTGTAACCTTTATGCCCACTTTGATAGAACATGTGGATTGGCACAGATGGAGAAGTAATTGAGTGAAAAAGGAGGATGAATTTATTGAGGGGGTACTTTTTTTCTTCGTTCCATGATATGTTTGATAATTTTATCCGGGTCTTTAGCCAGGTATTTTTTCCGGTCTTTTGTCCAGTCGCCGCTTCCCGATTCATAGATCTGGAGGAACCGGATCGCATCGTCCGGGCCAAGCTTGTCAACCAGTACGTCAAGTCCCTCCTGCTGAATCTGGTGTAATGTTTTGAATTTCATATCTATGAGATCGGTGGCAGAACAACCCCTTTCCTGAGCGTACCTGCAATCAGGGATTTCTTATCCTGATATTCTTCCGTGGTCAGGGTGATTACATCGAGGGGCACTTTAAATTTTTTCACCGTATGCATCTCCGCATCTTTTGTCAGGAGGGCCCGATCAAAAATATTCCGGTTTACAAAATCATCAGAGATTATTGCGATATCGATATCACTTCCGGGTGTTGCGGTGCCAGTGCTCGAAGAGCCGAACAGGATAAGGTTGTTGATGCGGATTCCGTTATTCCGGATTTGCGCGCTGAAAAAATTTACCGCTTCGAGGATTTTTGCATCAACCATGTGAGGATCTCCTTTGTCTCGGATATGATTTTTTGTGTCTTTGCTTTGGTATATTGTTCAAGAACCTCTTCAAGGTTATGGGGATATCGTCCGGTCACCCCAATACGGTTGATGACAAACAGCGAGTCCAGATAGTGTTGCGGCAGTTCCAGTTCAAGAAGTTCAACCAGATAGACAAGGCTATGGGTCTTTTCCGGATTGTCATTGAATTTCTCTATGTATAACGCTTTTAAGGCTTTTTCCAATGCAAGATGACTGAAGAATATCGCCGGGGGATATCGCCCTGCGGAGACGAGAGATTCAGCAGTGCCGAGGTCATACTGCACCTGCAGAAACCATTCGCCGGAATCATTTGTCATTAAAGAAAAACCACTCCTAATTCTCTATCTTGCGTATGTTGTCAGATGAATATATTGTTTTATTTCACACTTCCCTCCACAATTCTAATCTCCTCCTCTGTCAGGCCGTGCGAATTCCCTGCGCCGCCCTCTCTGCCTCCCGCTCCCGGCCAGCAGGAACGGGAATCGAGAGGTGTATCACCTGAGGCCCGTATTCGGATGAAAACGCATACTGGATCGTGATATTTGCCGGAATGCCCGGGGTGTAGTCCGCTGCAATGAGCCGGCTTCCCCAGAAGCGCCAGACATGGAACCTGCCCGCAAAAAGTGCACTGTCCTTTTTTAAGATTAAATCCATTGCTCCCGAAGGGCTAAATCCCATCGCAGGCAGACCAAAGTAGATGAATACCAGAGTAAGAAGACCGAGAAACGCATATTCACTGACCGCAAGGACGTCCACCCCGTTTTTATCAAAACAGAACAGAAGACCCATCCCCAGCATCAGGAAGATAAAAAAGAGCACCACCATCCGCATTTTTTTCTGGCGTTTCTCCTCTTCACCAAGAGCTGATGCGATCTCCTCGTACCGGTACGACCAGCGGGCAAGGATATCTTCTCCTGAAACCAGCGAGTTATATTTCCTGGAACCCAGGTAAAATGCAAGACCCATGACAATTCCCAGGAATGAGAGTGTTCCCAACAAACACAGGGGATAAAAACGGCCAAAGGTAAGAGGGATCAGTGAGAGGATAACCGCAAAGACGAATGCGAGCCCGAGAGACCCGGCAGCGATAACAAACCAGATGATAGCATTGTTCTTTTCTGGGTTGTCGGAGAACCGCATACCAGATCATTCCTGCCCGGGCGTGAGCAGCCACTGGAGATCACCGGACGGCCGTTTGTCGAAGGAATAATTCCGGATTTTTGCCAGGCCGCCTTTTGCGAGAATAAGGGAGGCTGTATCATTTCCGGCAATGATCCTGCTGACAAGCATTGATAATAAAGGTTCGTGCCCGGTGAGGAGAACCGCGGCATCCTCGCCATATTGTGCAGCATGATAGCAGATCGTATCCACATCCCCACCAGGCGCAAGTTCCTCCCAGACAGCGAGCCGTTTTTTCTGGCCAAGCGACCGGGCAATAATTTCCGCAGTCTCAGAGGCACGGGTCAGCGGGCTTGTGGCAACAACGTTGAACCTGAATTTTTTTCGCCGCATCCACTTCCCGATTTTTCGTATCTCTTTCTTTCCATCACCTGTCAGTGCCCGTTTACTATCGTCGGGTCCATCAGATGACGGTCCCGCCTTCCCGTGCCGTAGAACGAAGAGGTCCATACAAGAAACACATTTCTTATCAGATATGAGGCTTGTCATCGCAATAAACCAAGGGCGATCATTTGCCGGATAGGCTGGGGATAGGGGGAATGAGAAAAGGAAGGGCTGTTTTGAGGGGAGGAAAAAGGGGGTGCTCGATAGCCTCAATCCGAATCTCCGCCACGGCCTGCCCGGAGTAGCCTGCGGTCTGGATAGCGAGGTTCGAGATCCCGAGAAAACGCATGAACGGCCCCTGCCGGACGTCAAGGTTGGTGATCCGGTTATAAGGAACGATCCCGGTTATCCGGAACCAGACGCCCCGTTTCCAGTTGATCTCGTCCTCGCGGAGCTCGTACCACATGCTCTCGTAATAGAGGCCGACCCAGTACCAGAGCAAGGCAAAGAGGAGGAATATTCCGCCGAGGATGATGACCGAGAATACCGCCGGCATATCAGAGAACAGAGCTACCGGTACGTAGGAAAAGAGCAGGAAGAAACCGATAATGAGCGCGATGCCACCCCGTAACCATGTCTTCATCGAAGGCGATGGCTTGAACAGGGTGTTGAGAGGAAAATGCTGATTCTGCATTGAAACCACCCGGAAATTTCGTCAGTGAAACAGATAAGGATTGTGAGATCTTCCGGAATTGACTATTCACCAGATCGAAATAGTATCAGGTCCTCCGTTCCGTTTGGACCGGCAGTGGCGGGGGGCTGGTACCGGGCCGATGGGGGAGGGAAGGGTGAAGGTAATGAATGATAACGGGAATCACGAATGACGGTATCTGGGCAGGAGTGTGGAAAGGTTCAGAGAAAATATGCCCTATACGGGCTCCGATTCTCTCCTTCAGTCATACATGCCCTGGAGAAAAAACCCGTAGAACCCTCC
>JAPKXT010000032.1 GCA_026394695.1 Methanoregula sp. | reverse complement strand
AGACATCAAAAACAAAATTAGATATCTTATTCGATCTGGAGGAGATGACAAAGAACCGTTTTTTTGGTTATTGCCTGCGACCGGTTACTTGCGTAATGGTTTTTTACTCCTATTATCAGTCCTCGCAGGAACACCCTGCATCCCATTAACCGGAGCAGATACCCCCATATCTTACCGGTACTTTGCCTGTTCGAGCAGGCAATCCACCAGCACCAGCGCCAGCATCGCTTCAGCAACTGGTACTATGCGGGGCACGATGCAGGGATCGTGCCGACCCCCTACCGAAATTTCGACAACATTGCCATTCATGTCTCTTGTCTGCTGGACTTTTGCGATTGAGGGGGTTGGTTTTACCGCGATACGCACAACAATATCCTGTCCTGTCGAGATGCCACCCAGAATACCGCCGGCATGGTTGCCTGCAAATCCATCTGCAGTCATCGGGTCATTGTTCTCGCTGCCGGTCTTCCGGGCAACCGTAAACCCGTCACCGATCTCAACCCCTTTGACTGCACCAATGCCCATCATCGCGCCGGCAACCAGCGCATCCAGTTTCCCAAAGACCGGGTCCCCAAGTCCTGCAGGACATCCCGAAGCTACTATCTCTACAATACCCCCCACAGAATCCCCACACTCTTTTACGGCAAGGATCTCCTGCTCAATTTCATTTGGGGTAATTTTGCCGTGCACTTCAAGGATCGTTCCGTTGACGCAGATCCCGTGTATGGCAAGGAACTTCATCGCCACAGCCCCGGCAGCGACCCTCCCGAGCGTTTCGCGGCCGGAACTCCTCCCCCCACCACGGTAATCCCGTATGCCGAACTTTTCCTGGTACGTGAAATCCGCATGACCCGGGCGGAATATGTCTTTTTGGGCATCATAGTCGCCCGAACGGGTATCTTCATTGCGCACGATCATTGCAATCGGTATTCCTGTCGTTATCCCTTCAAAGATACCGGAAAGAATTTCGATCCGGTCTTTTTCCTGCCGGGGTGATGTGAGCGGGGATGTCCCCGGGCGACGGCGGTCGAGAAACGGCTGAATATCCTGTTCTGCCAACCTGATGCCCGCCGGGCACCCGTCAACAACTACGCCAACTGCCACACCGTGGCTCTCACCAAATGTCGTAATCCGGAAATTCCTGCCAAAGGTATTCATAATATAAGTTCCCTCATATTTTCCACCGGAACGTCGATACCGAAATACAGGTAAAACTGCTCCCGTGCCTGCTCGATAAACATGTCACTACCGGTAATGGTATTGCACCCTTTTGCCCGGGCCGCTTCTATCAACGGTGTGACCGGGGGTGTGTATACGAGATCGAATACCGTCATGGATTTTTGCAGCTGGTCCTCCCGCAGGGGGCTGCGGGTATCCGGCTGCATGCCGAGCGGTGTCGCGTTCACGACAAGATCCGGCCTGATCCGGTCAAAATCTTCCCAGTTACCCCACCGGCACCCGAACCTTTCTGCGAGGATTTGGGCATTCTTTGGTGTTCGGTTCAGGATCGTCACGTCCATTGCGAGATCGATAAGTGCATAGGCTGCCCCGGCAGCTACGCCCCCGGCCCCTAGGAGCACGGCTTTTGCACCTTTCATCGATACGAGGGGTTTGCGTACACCGAGCCAGTCCGTGTTGTACCCGATTGCCGTACCGCATGAAAATACCACGGTATTCACGGCGCCAATCTGCTGCGCTGCGTGTTCATCGATCTCGTCTATGTATTCTATCACGTCCTTTTTGAACGGGATGGTGACGGACAGGCCCTTTGCATCGATAGCCCGTGCAACATCCATGATCTCGTCCAGTTCAGGGTCCTCAAACCAGGTGTAATGATAATCAAGATGATAGCGGTCAATGAGTGCATTGAAGAGTTTTGGGCTCAGGCTGTGGGCGCACGGGTAACCGGCAACACCCATGATACGGGTCATGGGGTTATGGGCTGTCCCGACGAGAATATCTTCAAGTTTTTTTAAGGGGATCGGCGGGATCCGGCCGGTTTTGAAAAATGCCCATGCGGTTTTCCGTTGTTCTTCCAAAGGAACGCCGGTTTTCAGGAGAGCCAGAATCCTCTCGCCGGCAAGAGCCGGGGACGTTTCGCTGGTATCCAGACAGAAATCTGCTGATGCATAATAATTCTGCCGCCGGCGGTCCATCATTGCGGCAATCTCTTCGTGCAGGGGGAGACCGGTAAGCGGCGGTCTTGGTTTTTGTAATAACCGTTTTTCGATCGTATCAAGATCTGCAAACAGGAGCACAAGGGTGCTGTCACGGCGGAGATGTTCCATGTTTTCCGGATCGGTAACAACACCGCCCCCCGTGCCCACAATGACATCTGCAAGCGGCAGTGAAGCGACAACATCCCGCTCGATACTCCGGAACCTTTCCTCTCCGTCATAATGGAAGATATCTGGTATGGACCGTCCGGTTTTTGTCTCAACCAGATCGTCGGTGTCAATAAAGGGGACATTCAGCCGCGACGATAAGATTTTGCCAATTTCGGTCTTCCCGGTCCCGCGAAATCCGGTCAATACAATTCTTTTCATGTCTTACATTCTCCCGATGATATCCCAGAATGCCGGGAACGATTTGTTCACGCACTCCGCGTTCGTGATCGTAATTCCCCCGATCCCGAGCCCCAGCACTGCAAAGCTCATCGCGGTGCGGTGGTCGTTGTCCGGGTCGATAACGCCCCCGTGAAGGGGCGAGGGGCTGATCATTATCCGGTCATCTCCAACCTGTACATCTCCCCCAAGGGCGTTTAATCGTTCTGCTGTACTGGTAATCCGGTCACTCTCCTTGAACTTTAAATGGCTGATGCCGCTGATCGTTGTCGGTGTTTTTGCCATCGCGGCGACCATGCAGAGTGTCTGGACGGTATCGGGGGATGTTGACATATCGACGGTAATCCCATGAAGTTCTCCGGTCCTCTCCACGGTCACTTCATTTTCAGCATACGTAACCGTACATCCCATCGACTCAAGCACACCGGGAAATCTTCGGTCACCCTGGACGGAACCCGGCTCGAGATTTTTCACGGTCATGCGGCTGCCACAGATTGCAGCAATGGCAAAAAAATACGAGGATGACGAATAATCCCCTTCAATGGCGTAGGTCCTGCCCGCATAGTGCCTGGTATTGCTCACAGAAAACCGGGTATATCCCTCCCTCCTGACCTCTGCGCCAAATGCCTGCATGACCTCTGCGGTAATATCGAGGTAGGAGCCTGATACGGGACGTGAGGGGATGATCACCTCAACTTCAGTCTCTGCATAGGGTGCAGTAATCAGGATCGAGGAGATGAACTGGCTGCTGATCGAGCCATCGATGACTGCTCTTCCTCCCTGCAGGTGACCGCTTACGGTCAGGGGAGGATACCCCTCCTTTTTTAGGAAATGAACGGTTCCTCCGAGGGAATGAAGGGCTTGTGCGAGGGGTCCTATGGGACGTTCCTGCATCCTCCGGCTTCCCGTTAGGGTCACGGGATGCCTGCAGAGGAGGGCAAGCGGGGTTATCAGGCGAAGACTGGTCCCCGAGTTATCGAGATCAATGACGGTGTTCTCATGGTCAGCGAATTTTCCATCACACCCGCTGACAATAACCCTGTCCGGGTGTACCTCTATCGATATTCCGAGCATCCTGAGTGCGTTGATCGTGAGCAGGGTGTCTTCTGCATACAGGGGGTGAAGGATCGTTGTCGGGCCGGTCCCGAGTGCTCCCATGATGAGGGCCCGGTGCGTGAAACTTTTCGATGGGGGTGCGGTGATCACCAGGTCCCCCGCTTTCCTTCGTTGCGGGGTGACGATCATGGCGGGACCCCGATGTTCCGGTAGCAGCCCAGTTCCTTTACGGTAGTAATGATCCTGAGTTCATCCAGTGCCCCGCATGTATCCGGTGACCATGCATAGTCGAGAAAGAATACATAATTCCCCATGCCACGTTTTGATGGCCTCGATTCGATCCGGGTGAGATTGATGCTGCGCTGTGCAAAGACCTCCAGCAGGTCGTGCAGGAGACCAGCACGGTCCGTGCTTGGATCAATGATAATACTGCATTTCTGCACACCGCCGGTTTGCGATTGTGTGCGGGAGATACGCACAAACCGCGTAGTGTTGGAACTGTTATTCTCAACGTCCGGCACGATGATGGGCATTTTATAGAGCGATGCAGCGGATGCAGAAAGAATCGCGCCCGCGTTGGGGGTTTTTCGTGCTTCAAGGGCGCTGGACGCATTGCTGCTCGTATGGATTACCGG
>JAPKXT010000228.1 GCA_026394695.1 Methanoregula sp. | reverse complement strand
AATCCTGATAAACCCCGGAATCAAAAGACTACTCAAGAATCAGGCAATCAGGTTGGACAAATTTTGATTTAATGCTCTTTGTGGCAGAGGAAGGCTTAAAAGATGGTACTCAAAGATTTCCTTCTCAGTTCGGGAACTGATAAGAACCTGACGGAATTAATTTTGTTTTTAAGCAAACAAGCCCTGCAGGTAAGGAGAGGTTTTTTTTGTACGCTCAGGAAAACCCCGTCAGACAAGCAGACCCGGAATATGTATGGCGAAGAGCAGATGGCTCTCGACAAGTACGCTGACAGGGTATTTATTTCCGGGCTGAAAAGGACACGTCTTGCCCATTATATCGCAACGGAAGAACAACACCAGATCATTGAAGTCGAGAACCCCAGGAACAATTTCGGGGTTGTTATCGATCCTCTTGACGGATCATCACTTATCGACGTGAATTTCTGCACCGGCTCCATCATCGGTATCTATCCGGGAAATGTTTTGGAGAAGGGCGCAAAGATGGTTGCTGCCATGTATTTCCTGTACGGACCGCTTACATCCCTGACATTGACAACGGGAAAGGGAGTTCATGAATTTGTACTGGATGATAACGGGGAATTTTTTTTGAAGCACCGGGACATTAAAATCCCGGAGGGGAAAATTTACGCACCCGGTGCAAAGAGGAAGGATTACCTCCCGGCTCATGCCCAGTGGATCGAGCATCTTGAGAATGCAGGGTATAAACTTCGTTTCAGTGGCTGTTTTGTCGCAGATGTACACCAGATCCTCCATAAGGGAGGGGTATTTGCCTATCCCGGGTTCAAAGGAAAGGAAAAAGGAAAATTGAGGCTTTTGTATGAGGCAAATCCCGTGGGAATGATCATTTGTGAAGCTGGCGGGGCAATCAGCAACGGGAATGTCAATATTTTAGAGATCACGCCGGAATCGATCGATGAGCTCACTCCCATCTATATCGGCGGTAAAAAAGAGATCGGGCTGATTGAAAAGTTTATGACTGAAGCGTGACAAGACTGGAGCGAGGATCTATGAGAGGAAAAGAATACAGTCCAATAGCCGGTTCAAAAATTCTTGGTGGCATTTCCGGCAAAAAAACAATTATCATGGCCGCAAACACCCGGATTACAACCGTTGCCAAAGGAATTTTCAAAGCCGCAAAAGATACCGATTCTGCAGTATTTGTGGAACTTGCACGGTCTGAATGCGATCTGGACGGAGGATATACCGGGTTAACCCCAAAAGATTTTTCAGAAAGAATGAACGAGGCTGCAAAGGCCGCACAGTGTGATGTCTGGGCTCTTCATGCCGATCACATCACGATAAAGACCGGAAGTTCCGCGGAGATCGACGGGACAAAACAGCTGATCGATGCCCAGATATCGGCAGGGTATACATCATTTGCCATTGATGCCTCCCATCTCTTTAATTTTGAAGGAAAAAATCTCCGGGAAGAGCTCGAAAAAAATATCCTGGCTACCACGGACCTGGCCCTCTACATTAAAAACAGGATGAAGGGAAAGGATTTCGGTCTTGAAGTGGAAGTGGGTGAGATTGGAAGGAAAGATGATCACGGTCTCATCCTGACAAAACCCGAAGAAGCAGTCGAGTTCATCAAAGCCTTACAGGAAAACGGGGTTTACCCGCAGGTGCTTGCCATTGCCAATGGAAGCACGCATGGGCATGTATACGATGAAAAAGGCAATGTGATCGAACAACTTTCCATAGATATCCCGCAGACGAAAGCTGTTGCAAAAGCCTTAAGAGAGAATAACCTGCATGTCGGCATCGCCCAGCACGGGATAACCGGTACTCCCCGGGAACTTATTAACCAGCATTTCCCGAAAGGCGACATCATAAAAGGAAATGTCGGAACGTTCTGGCAGGATCTCGTTTTTGATATTTTAAAAGTGTATGAACCTGTTCTCTACAAAGAGATACAGGAATGGACGCTTGAGAAATACCGTCCGTTAAATCCCGGGAAAAAAGACAGCCGGATATTTGACAGTAACTGCAAATTCGCAATAAAAGAATTTTATAAAGAACTCTATGCAGTAGAAGACACTACCGAACACGTAATCCAGGCAATGGCATACGCTGAAAGTCTTGTTTTTTTCCGAGCGTTCAGTTCCTATGGGTCAGCGTCTCTCGTGAGAAACGCATCGGGCAGAAATACAGAGTAATTTTTTTATATCACAGGGCTTTGTTGAAATCCTCTTTTTCCGGTAATTCGCTTATTCTCTGCTGCAGCCAGGAGGGTGACCCCCTCTCTCCCCCAGAGGGGGAGGCACCCCAAGGGGAACATCCCCTTGCCCCCTTCTTTTTTCGGCGTATTATTTTCAACCTTCTTGAGGGGTTATCGCAATATGGGGGAGGCCCGAGCGGCGGGGGCGGAAGCACGATGTGCTGGAGCCCCCAAGAGCGACTGCTTGTTTCTCTCTAGGATTTCAACAAAGCCTATCACAGAGATTTTTTATATCACAAAGAGATTCTATACAGTGATCTCTCATGCCGAAGACAACTATTTCTGTAATTAAAGCAGATGTGGGAAGTTTTCCCGGGCACTCCCGCACCCACCCGAAGCTCTTAGAGAAGGCGGCAAAGATGCTCAAAGAGCAGGAAGGAAAACTCCTTATCGATTCATTCGTGACCCACTGTGGGGACGACATCGAACTGATCATGACGCATTCCCATGGCGTGGATAATGAGAAAGTCCACAAGCTTTCATGGGATGTGTTCATGGAATGTACAAAAATTGCAAAGAGCATGAAACTCTACGGTGCAGGACAGGACATGCT
>JAPKXT010000108.1 GCA_026394695.1 Methanoregula sp. | reverse complement strand
GGCAGGTCAGGACGGCACCTGACAACCTTTGAGATGATGGCTCATCACGCCTTCAACTCCCCCTCAGAAGAGATCTACTGGAAAGACCGGACGGTCGAGCTCTGCGACCAGTTCCTCGTGTCTATTGGCGGGGATCTCAATAAAGTCACGTACAAGGAGCACCCGTGGATTGGCGGTGGCAATGCAGGACCGAGCGTTGAGGTCTTGATCGGCGGACTTGAGATTGCAACGCTCGTCTTTATGAGTCTCGGCAGGGAAAAAACATCGGGAACAGGGTATGAACTGAACGGTGAAATGTATTACCCGATGAAACTCCGGATTGTCGATACCGGTTACGGTCTTGAACGACTCGTCTGGGCTTCCAACGGCTCGCCAACCATCTAT
The DNA here is from genome assembly GCA_026394695.1 of Methanoregula sp. GTDB lineage: Archaea > Halobacteriota > Methanomicrobia > Methanomicrobiales > Methanospirillaceae > Methanoregula. Next base: position 6,052 of record JAPKXT010000108.1, on the reverse strand, counting down.
GACGCGGTCTTCCCCGAGATGGTCAGCAGGGTTATGAGTGCTGCCGGACTTTTGCATATGCTCGACAACAAGGATTACACCAAGATCCTTTCCTTAAATGCCAAATTCGCCGGGCTTATGGACATCACCGGTACCAACCTCTTCCAGCTGCGAAAGAAGGTGGCAGCGGCAATTGACGTTTCTCCTGAAAAACTCGACAAGATGATCACACCGATCGAGAAGGTATACGCAATTGTCGATCACACCCGATGCCTCGCTTATATGCTGGGTGACTGCATCGTGCCCTCCAATGTCCGCGAAGGATATCTTGCCCGCCTCGTCATCCGGAGAACGCTGCGGATGATGAACGAGCTGAAGATAAAAGAGCCCCTTGCCGATCTGGTCGAACAGCAGATGCAGATCATCGGCATGAAGAAATTTGAGCAGGATATCTCTGTAGTCCGCGAGATTGTTGACCGGGAAACCGAGAAGTACGCGTCCACGCTTGAACGCGGGACGCGGATAGTACAGAAGCTTGCAAAGTCATATAAGGCAAAGAGCCAGCGTGTCCCGCTCTCAGAGATCATCACGCTCTATGATTCGCATGGTATCCAGCCTGAAATGGTCAGGGATATTGCCACAAAAGAAGGCGCAGTTGTTGACCTGCCGGACAATTTCTATTCCATGGTTGCCGATATGCACTCCGAATCGAAAAAGGAAGTTGTCGAGGACAAGACCTCAAAATATTCCTCGCGTGTCAACGGTCTCCCCGTAACAAAGAAACTCTATTACGAGCAACCCTCCGACATTGAATTTGAAGCGGTAGTGCTTGACTTCTTTGATGGGTACGCCGTGACCGACCAGACGCTCTTTTACCCCGAGGGTGGCGGTCAGCCGGCAGATACCGGTACTCTCGTCAGTTCCGACAGCATGGTCCGGGTCGATGGTGTGATAAAGATCGGGGAAGTGATACTCCACCACATTACCGGGGGTGTGGTCCGCCGCGGTGAACGGGTAAAAGGAATAGTGGATGAGGAGCGGCGATTATCCCTGATGCGGCACCACACGGCGACACATATTCTCCTCCACGCGACAAAAGATATCCTCGGGGCGCATATCCACCAGGCAGGAGCGCAGAAAGGATCCGAAAGTTCCCGCATTGATCTCCGGCACTTCAAGCACATCACGCCGGACGAACTCCATAAAATCGAGATTGCAGCAAACCGCCTGGTCATGGCAAGCCAGCCTCTCGAGATCTCGATAGAAAACCGGACAAAAGCGGAACAAAAATATGGTTTTTGCCTGTACCAGGGCGGAGTTCCTCCGGGCAGGGATATCCGCATTGTAAAAGTCGCGGGGGATGTCCAGGCCTGTGCAGGAACCCACTGCCGGAATACCGGTGAAGTCGGGGTCATCAAGATAATCAGGGTCGAACATATCCAGGACGGTATTGAACGTATCGAATTTACCGCCGGTATGGCTGCAATCTTCTATATGCAGCACATTGAACACCTTGTTGCATCCTCATCAGACACACTTTCAGTGCAGCCGGATAACCTCCCGCCGGCAGTCAACCGCTTCTTCAATGAATGGAAGGAACAGAAGAAAGATATCGACCGTATGAGCGCACGATTGGTCGAGCTCGAGATTCAGACTCTTGTTCCCGAATCCATCAGTGGTGTTGCGGTGGTCATCAAGCGAATTGATCTGCCTGCAAAAGAGCTGTCCGCCCTTGCTGTATCCGTTGCAGAAAATGGCGGGGTTGCACTCATTGCAGGGGTCGGAGATACCGTGCGGGTTGTGCTCACATCCGGTGATCCGAGAGTGAATGCTGGTGAGATCATCAGCCAGGTCTGCACCCTTCTTGGCGGAAAAGGAGGGGGCAAACCAACCCTGGCCCAGGGTGGCGGGCCGGATGCAGACCAGCTTGACCTTGCCTTAAAAGTAGGACGCGAAAGGATAATCGCTGCATTAAATGTCAGATAATGTTATTCTTCTGGAACCGGGCGATGAGCGGGCGCAAAAGATTGCAAAAGCGATGTCAAGCCAGACGGCAAGCGATATACTCCAGCTCCTTGCAGAATCCCCAAGAAGTTTAACCGGGATCACCGAACGGCTCGCCATCCCCCTCACAACGGCAAAATATCATACTGAAAATCTTCTCGATGCCGGCCTGATCCTAATTGCGGACACGAAATACAGTGTCAAAGGACGTGAGATAAAGATCTATTCCCTCACAAACCAGCTCCTCATCGTTGCTCCCCGGCAGTCAAACATACGCTCGCTGTTGCTGAAGTATGCGTCGCTCTTTGGGATTGTCGTCTTCGGCTCAATTGTTATTGCAATCTTGTCCCCCATCCTCGGAACGGGGATTACGGCGGGCAACTCCCTGGATGGTGCATCGCGTATGACAGCACAGGGCTATGGAGTCCCATCAGTAAAAGCGGTATACGAAGGAGTTTTGCCTAATACTACCACGACTCCGGACATGATGGTTTCCGGATCAAAAGGGGTTGTGGATATGGTTGCCGCAAACCTGACTCCTGGACCATCCCCACTGGCCACGCTGGCTTCAACCCCAATGGTCACTCCCGGACAAATCCCCATGGATACCGGTGCCTCCGCCACAGCGACGATACCAGGTATGGCACTTGCATTTTTCCTCGGTGGCGTATTGGTCATCCTCGTACTGGTGTGCTACGAGATCTATATCCGGAAAAAATGAAGAACTGACCTGAGGGATTTTGCCTATCCTTTTTTTTGCCTTATCACCGTTTCAAAAGATAAGATAAGGGTCTGCAAATCCTTCTTCCTGCCACATCATAATAACCATCACCATGGGTAATGGCATAAAAAACAGTTCTGGAATCGGATAAAAAATGGAGGGGGCTTTAGTGTTTTTTTGCCAGGACTACAGAAAGTATTCCGACGATACCAAGAGCTGCCACGATTGCGACCGGTGAAAGCGGGGACGGTGTTGGTGTAGGCAGGGTAGTTGGAACCGTTGTCGGGGGACGTGTAGTGATTACGGGAGTTGTTGTGGGAATGGTTGTCGGGGTCGTTGTTCGCGGAGCAGGCACGGTGAAGGTCACGACACCAACATACCCTTTTGCATCCCTGAAAGTCACATCATACTCGCCAGGACTGGTTACCGCAACCCGCTGGGTAAATACTCCCGCACCGGATTGTATAATAATTTTGGTCCCTACCCACTGGGGCCCAAAGACAACGCCATCCGGCCCCCGGACCTCAATTTCAACACCATCATTTCCCGCTTTTACGATAGAGCCCTCGATCCGGAGCGCCTCATCGATGCTCTGCGTCATGGGGGAGGTGATCGTAATATCACCGGAACGGTCGAGGAGTTTAGGCAGTTGCAGGGTAGTTGAGTCAGATGACAGTCTTGACTCATAAGAACCAAGAGACTGGATCTCCACTTTGTATTGTCCACCCGGCAATCCCTGGGTATCAAATAATTTGTACTGGGTGGCTTGATTATCCTGGATAGTGACGGACTGGCGGCTGATAGCTGTTGCTGTATATCCGGACTGGTAAAGCGCAACGTCAAATGTTGTCCCGGCAGGGAAGTTGCTGTCAATGGAACATTGTAATACTAGTCCCACCTGCACCGATTCCGGACAACTCAGATAGAGCTGGTATGCAGACGCAGTCCCGGCAATACACATAAGGCACAACGCGATGAGTATGATTCTTTTCATATTTACAGCATCGAATGGCCGCGATTAAAAGGTTTCCCGTGAGTAGTGGAGAGTGATGAGTAAAAATATTGAACTGCAGGGATAGGATCAGATCATGCCGATAAAATTGTTCAGCAGCCTGAGACCAATCGCGCCACTCTTCTCCGGGTGGAACTGGACTCCAAAGGTGTTCCGGTATCCTACTGATGACGAAAAGGAACAGATATAATTGGTTGATGTAAGCGTATATTCCGGAGCGGTATCTGCATAAAAGGAATGAACAAAATAGACATATTCATCCAGGCCAAACCCGGTAAACAGCGGGTTATCTGCCTGTTCAATTACCAGTGAGTTCCAGCCCATATGCGGAACTTTCTGCCCGGAACCCCGGGGGAATCGTTTCACCCTCCCCGGAATAAGCCCGAGACCCTGGTGAATCCCATGCTCCTCGCTGGTGTCCATCAGCATCTGCATCCCAAGACAGATCCCAAGGAGAGGGACATCCCGAGTTGCCTCGATGACAATTTCCTTTAAAGGGCCAAGCTGGTCCATGCCCTCATGAAACGCCCCTACCCCCGGGAGCACAAGACCATCAGCAGCAGCGATCTCTTCTTTTTCAGAGGTGATAATTGCATTCGCCCCGGCTTTTTCAAGCCCGCGGATCACGCTCCGCAGGTTTCCCAGCCCGTAATCAATAATGGCTATCTTCGTCATCCGTGCAACCTTCCAATAGCCGCCATTTCCCCCCGGTGACCCAGTCTGCAGAAAGCCCCCGGGCCTCCTGCCACTGTTCGAGCCGCGAACGCCAGCTCTCCCAGAGATCAGGATATTCTGCCTCTATCAGATGTATCAATGCCATATCGCTTGACGGGCACATGAAACATCCGATCCGATCAAGGTGACGCTCGTAGAGTATGTTGTACGGGGCATGCTCCCGCATCAGGTAAAGCCAGACATGAAGTGCTGTCCAGTTCTGGATCGGGGCAGCAGAGAGCTGGGCTCGCACATTTGAGTTCCGCCAGACACGCTTACTCTGCGCCCGTGCGGCTGACTCATATCTTCTCTGGCCGATAAAAGAGAGACACTCCCCCCATTGTTCACGTATCAGGTTTGCCACAGGAGTCAGCTTGCAGACCCTGCAGCACCAGCGGGCATTCACCGCCGGGGGACCCTGCCGGTCAAACGTTTCCCAGAAGGTCGTTTTTCCATCCGTGCGGATGATATCCAGACCGTAATGCCGTGATGCTTCCTCCACATTGGCATAGGTTTCCGGGAACTCCATGCCGGTATCGGCAAAGAGCATCGGGACTTTTCCGATAGCTTTTATCACCACCAGCAGGGTGGCAAGACTGTCCTTTCCGCCGGAATACGAGATATTTGTCACAAGATGCGGGTTTTGCCCGGTAACCTCCCGGACAAACCCGATTGCTGAAGATTCCGCACGTTCGAGCACGTCAGAATTTGAAGCAACAGCTGTTTCCCATCTCGCTGCGCCGGGAACAATCAGAGAGGAAATATTCCGTCGGGTCCTGACGATTGAACCCTTCTCCATACCCCGCGCAATGGCTGCATCGGTTTTTGCCCGGCCGACACCAACACAGGTACCATCCTTTGCAAGAATGAAGACTTCGTCTCCCGCACATACATCATCATCGATAAAATCCAGCCCGGGTGCAAGAACACTCATTCCCTGGTCCTTAATGAAAGGGACAGCACCCTCATCGACAACAACATAGCGTTTTTTGGGAGTGAACAATGTACAGGCTTCAGGACGGGGTATGGGTTCCCAGCACCGCTGGTCCGGGAAATACCGGATAATCCCGGCAATTCCTCCACCCACAATGATCTCTTCCATCCGGTCATGGTCCGGCACTTTGTTCAGGAGCACGAGGTGACCCGGTAGGATGAGTGGTGCGCCGAAATGATCGTTATAGATCCTGTTGATAAGTGCTATATCTGCCGGAAATGCCGGACGGGCATCCCCCGGTGGGGTCACAGGTACCTCCCGGGTTTTTTCCCCGCAGGCACAGGTTTGTGCAAGTACCGGCGTATGGCACTGATCGCACCAGCGTAAAAGAATTTTCCCAAGATATGACGGGCGCATCGTTTTTATTCATTCGCTCTGCGGGGATAAAAATTGGAGGGAAGCAATAAATTTTTTTTAGTAACCATGTCGTGATGACGGTGTTCAGATATTTTTCTTTCAATCCTTTTTTTCAATCCTTTTTATTGCAGCAGCCCGGAGCGGGAGGATTGATAAATATCAATCTTCCACACTGTACTATAATCCATGATCGACACCTGGCTTTTTGCAGTAATCTGCCTTATCTTCCTGTCAATCTGCGCAGTCGTGCGGATCATTCCCGGGCCGACAC
>JAPKXT010000121.1 GCA_026394695.1 Methanoregula sp. | reverse complement strand
CTGCTCCTGTTCGTCCTGACCCCGTTTGTCGTGCCCCTTGTCGTACTCGGGCAAAAGACCCTCAGGGAGGCAGTCGTGGGATCGTTTGTCATGATGAAAAAGACCTGGGCCGAAGTAGCGACCTGCGCCCTCTTCCTCGGGATTATCGTATCCGGTGTGTTCCTTACGCACCTGCTCATCCAGGCAGTATCCGGGATAGTAGATCCCTACGAGACGGTCATCTTTCATCCTCCCGACACGTGGATTGCTCTTGCCCTCCTCTACGATCTCGGACTGTTAATTGTTGCGTTTGTCGTGGCAACAATCGGAGGGATCGCTGTGCGGGATCTTTACATCTCTGCAAAGACCGGACAAAAGCCCGGACCCGCTGAAACGGAACTCCCCGCATAACTTTTTTTTATCCCGGGCCCCCGCTGGCAGATATCCTGTAGTAAAAATGGGTTCTTAAAAAAAATGCATCGCCCGTAAACCCCAAAAAAAGAATGGACGTGTACAAACAATAAGAGAACCTGTACCGGCTGATGTATTCTTCAGGTGAGTTTTCTCGCGCTTCTCCTGCTCTGCAAAAAAAGAGATCAGGATAGCAGGTACCTGTGACCCCATCAGCCCCCGGTAAGAAAGTTACCGCATAAAACAGCAGATCAGAATAACATTTATATTGTAAATGTCCATACGTTTACATATGTCCAAACCAGCCAGCAACAACCCGTCCGGGTCCTGGAAGATGATCCTGCTGCTTATCATTGCAGGTGCAGCAGCCCTGATGATATCCCCCGTTTCTGCAGACACGGGAGCGACCATTGCCGAAAAAGGCGTGGTTACAATTACCGCGATAGGGGATCAGTCCTATTATATGGGAGAGAAAGTAGTTTTTTCCGGGGTGAATAGTGATTCAGATTCCACGTACCTCTTCATAATCGGGCCCAACCTTCCGAATGGTGGTGGAAAACTGTATTCGCCGCATCAGACTCCGGTCAGTGGAGATCCCGGTTCGTTCACCGCGGTGAAAACAAAACCGGATAAAACGTGGGAATATACTTATTATACGTCGAATGGTGAGCTGGGTGCCGGTTCATATACCTTTTATGCAGTGAGCCAGGCAAAAACAAAAGACAAGTTCAACGATGTAACAACCTATGGTGCGACCAGTATAATCCTCAAAAAACCGTTCATAACCGCAGATATCTCTCCATCGCCTGTTTCAAAAGGACAGCCTTTCACGGTCAAAGGAATTGCAGAAGGAATACCACCTGCCGTCCGGATATGGATTATTGGCGATAACTACGTGTTTACTACAACCACCCCGGTAAATCCTGATGCATCATTTACTTTTACTGCCGATACGCAACTATCAGGAAAACTTCCAAAAGGACAATGTTATCTCATAGTCCAGCACCCGATGGCAGACAATCAGTCCGACTTCGTTGTCAGCGGGGATTATGTCCGCAACCTGAAACTGAACAACGGCACGAATATCTTCAGGATCACCGGCCCGGGCAGCCTGCAGGGCAGTGATGCGGCAGACGCACTCATGGCCGCAATCAGCGATCAGGAGGCAGACGATCACACGCTTACCAATGACACGTATACCATAGTCCCGTTCCAGGTCACTGATGCAGGACCAGAATCCGGTGCAGCCGCAGAAGAGGGAGTGACCATTGCCGCAAGCGGAGTCCGGTCATATTACCAGGGAGAAAAAGTGGTTTTCAGTGGCTATAATTATGATTCAGATACCACGTACCTCTTCATAACCGGACCCGGCACCTTCATGACCGGACCCGGCGTCCCCAATGGCGGGGGAAAACTTACCTCGCCCCGGCAGGAAGTAGGCAGCGGGAATTCCGGTTCATTCGATACAGTAAAAACAAAACCGGATAAGTCATGGGAATATGTCTATTATACGCATAATCTGAATGTCGATGCCGGATCCTATACGGTATATGCAGTGAGCCAGCCAAAAGCAAAAGATCAGTTGAACGGCGTAAGTTCCGCCAATGTCGGCATAATCCTCAAAAAACCCTTCATAACCGCAGAGCTCGTTCCATCAGCGGTTTCAAAAGGACAGCCGTTCACGGTCAGGGGAACTGCGGAAGGAGACCCCCCCTCCGTCCAGATATGGATTTTTGGCGATAACTACGTGTTTAATACTACAACCCCGGTAAATCCTGATGCATCATTTACTTTCAATGGTGATACGCAACTCTCAGGAAACCTTCCAAAAGGACAATGTTATCTCATCGTCCAGCACTCGATGCAGAATAACACGTTCGACATCGTTGCCAGCGGAGATTACGTCCGCACCCTGCAAGGTAACAACGGTATGATCCTTTTCAGGATCAACGGCCCGGGAAGCCTGCAGGGCAAGGACGCAGCTGAGGCACTCATTGCTGCGCTCAGTGACCCCAACAATGGTGATGATACCTTTACCGTGATTCCCTTCATTGTTGATGATACGGGAACACCTCAGTCACAACCCATCACGACAACTCCCGTTCCGAATCAGACCCAGCATTCTCCGCTCCAGTATGCCCCGGTCGGAGCAATCGTCCTGGTTATAGTAGGGATTGTGCTTTGGAAGCGGCATTAATCGTTACCATTTTTTTAAATATGCTTTGTTGAAACCCTAAGAAAGACGTAAGATCAAAGAATTCGGTGCTAAAAAGTTATGGCAAACCAAAACATTCCCCGTTCCGGGAGACGATTCAATAATCCTTGTCCAGGGCATTTCTTATTTTTAGTACTATTCCTGATAGTTCCTCTTTTTTTTATTTCCGTTGTTCCCGCTTCAGCTGAAGATGCAATGTTCCGGGCCAATCCGGAGCATACCGGAGTTTATG
>JAPKXT010000155.1 GCA_026394695.1 Methanoregula sp. | reverse complement strand
AAAATGAAGCGCGATGGACTGATCCTTGAATTTTTCAAGGTGCTTGCCACTGCGAAGGATAGCAGGGGAGAGCTTTTGGATAAGTATCAGATTGCCGTCGAGATGATGGCGGTTGCTAACACCGTAGAAGGTGCTATTGGTGTGAAATCAGCGGCATTCTCGGTAAAAGAGGTTCCGGAAATTACCTTGAAAAGCAAAAATATTATGGGAGTAATCGTGCCCCAGATTGAAGCATCCAAGGTAAGGAAAAGCCTCGTGGACAGGGGTTATGGAGTTCTTGGGACCTCAACGGTTATTGATGAGACTGCTTCCGCGTTCGAAGAGCTGGTGGAATCAATCATCGAAAGCGCTGAAATCGAAACCACAATGAAACGCCTGCTTGACGAAATTGAAAAGACAAAAAGAAGGGTAAATGCCCTCGAGTACAAGGTAATCCCCGAACTTACCGCAGCCCGGGACTTCATCAAGATGCGCCTTGATGAAATGGAGCGTGAAGAGCTCTTCCGGATGAAAAGAATCAAAGCAAGGAGCACATCATAAATTTAAAAAGGCGGTCTGGATGCAGATTGGAACCATCAGGGAGTTGGGGTGTAACGGAAAAACGGTGCTTCTCCGCCTCGATCTCAACTCCCCCATTGATCCCACCTCTAACCTTATTCTGGATGACAAACGCTTCCGGGAGCATCTTCCTACAATCCGTGCCCTTTCTGACAGCCGCGTTGTGATTGTCACTCACCAGAGCAGACCCGGGAAAAAAGATTTCACCACGCTTGAAGCCCATGCAGAGAAGCTCGAGCACCTTCTTGGAAAACCGGTCAAGTACGTTGACAGCATCTTCGGGCGTCATGCACGCGAAGCCGTACACGCCATGAAAATCGGGGATGTGCTGATGCTGGAAAATGTCCGGTTCAATGCAGAAGAGAACCTGACCCTAAAACCAGAAGAAGCAAAAAAGACACATCTGGTAAAAAAATTGTCCTCAATGGCGGACGTTTTTGTAAATGACGCATTCGGTACCGCACATCGCTCGCAACCAACCATCGTGGGATTACCGCTTGTCATGCGATCAGCGGGGGGGCTCCTTATGGAAAAAGAAGTATCAACACTCTCAAGAGTGTTTTCCGGTGCGCCCCGCCCGGTCTGCATGGTTCTTGGCGGCACTAAAGTGGATGACTCTATTGATGTCACCCGGCATGTGCTTGCCAATGGTATTGCCGACCAGGTTATGGTGATTGGTGTTGTCGCAAATGTCTTTTTGATTGCTGACGGCTACAATATCGGGAAGCCCTCCACCCAGCTGATTTCCCAGCTCAATTACCTGCCGGAGATTGAAAAGGCAAAGGAGATCCTCTCTCTTTACCGGGACCATGTGGTTATGCCGGAATCCGTTGCCGTCAGGCAGGACAACCATCGTGTCGAGTATCCCGTTGACAGGATTCCGGAAGACACCCCCGTGCTCGATCTTGGCATGGACGCTGTTGCCGCTCTTGTTCAGATTCTTAAAAAGGCAGGGACTGTCGTTTTCAACGGCCCTGCAGGAGTCTTTGAAGATGCAGATTTTGCTACCGGGACATACGAACTGCTTCAGGCGGCTTCAAAAGTTGAGTTCTCCGTTGTAGGTGGAGGGCACACAGCTGCCGTCATAGAAAAACTTGGCATTGAACAGGACTTCACCCACATCTCTACAGGTGGTGGGGCATGTATAGAGTTTCTGACAGGGAAAAAGCTCCCTGCCGTTGATGCACTTGAACAATCAAAAAAGATATTTGGATAATATTCTTTTGGCATGTGGTAGGGTAATCCTCCTGATTCCACGTGAAGACCCATGCAGGTTCACATAATCGCTGTCGGTAAGATCAAGGAAAAGTATCTGCAGCTGGGTATTTCAGAATATGAAAAACGCCTGCGTCCGTACGTGAAACTGCAGATAATTGAAATTTCTGAGGAGAAACGCCCGGCATCTACATCAACAGCAATTGTGTCGGAGGCAAAAGAGAAGGAAGGGGAGCGGATCCTTGCCGTGATTCCGGAAGGTTCGTATGTCATCGCTCTTGATGTCCAAGGGCAGAGCTGGTCAAGTGAGGAACTTGCCGGGGCATTCAGGAGATGGGAACTTGCCGGGCAGAACCACCTGGCATTTGTGATTGGCGGAGACCTGGGTCTCTCCCCGGCGATTCTGACACGGAGTGACCTTCGGCTCTCCCTTTCTAAGCTGACCTTCACCCACACCATGGCCCGGCTTCTCGTCATGGAACAGGTTTACCGGGCGTTCCGTATACTCCGGGGCGAGCCTTACCATAAGTGACATGCAGGTTTGCCGGGATCATCCGTACGATAATCGGCATAGGATTCATCACTCTTTATATAGGGATTGTCGGATTCGGGATAATCTGGCGGATAATCTGTTGTGTCTAGTGCTTACTCGAAGAAACAGAACTTGCCCGGGCGATTTGGTGGTACTGAATATGAATTGTATCGGAAAAATACACCAAGATTTATTCCGAACCTTCCTCTTTTATAAAGGATGAAATAAAACAACAATAATTCCATTTATGATACCGCATCTCTGGTCAACTGATGACAAATCCCTCAGAATCTTTTTTAAAAAAAGCAGACCTTTCCGCCCCGTTACGGACAACATTCATTTTATTTTCCTGCCAATCGTGGAATCATATTTTTTATAGAACCATCGCTTGACCAGTTCGACAATGATAAGGTAGCCGATCACAAGACCGGCCAGAACAACAAAGAACGACGTTGGCAGAGGGATAAATCCGAAAAGGCCGCCGATGATTGTAAACGGCAGGATGCAGGCGATTGCGACAATCAGGACTGTACTTGTGACAAGCAGCCGGCTTGGCCGGCTCTGGTAGAATGGGACGACCCGCGTCCGGATCACGAAAATGACCAGCGTCTGGGTGCAGATCGATTCGACAAACCATGCTGTCTGGAAGAGTACTGCGTCGGCAGCAAAGACGAATAGCAGGATAATAAATGTTAAAAAATCGAAAACCGAACTGATCGGGCCAAACACCATAATGAATCTCCTGATGAAATCCATGTCCCACTTCTTCGGCGACCTGATATAGGACTCATCTACGTTATCGGTGGGGATGGTCGACTCCGATATATCATAGAGCAGGTTGTTCAACAGAATCTGGATCGGGAGCATCGGGAGGAACCGGAGGAAGAGGGAAGCACCTGCTACGGAAAACATGTTCCCGAAATTTGAGCTCGTCCCCATAAGGATATATTTCATGGTATTCCCAAAGGTTCTCCTGCCCTCGAGAACGCCATCATTGAGGATACGCAGGTCGTTTTTCAAGAGGATGATGTCTGCGGACTCCTTGGCAATATCCACGGCATTTTCAACCGAGATACCGACGTCCGCCTCCCGGATCGATGGGGCGTCGTTGATTCCGTCACCCATAAAACCCACAACATGGCCGTTCTTTTTTAAGGCCATCATAACCCGGTTCTTCTGAACCGGGGTCATGCGGGAAAAGATCGACACATCCTCGACCACCCGGGAGAGCGTCTGCACGTCCATATGTTCGACATCATCACCGGTGAGGACCCCCTTTACTTCAATGCCGATCTCTTCACAGATCTTTTTCGTGACCAATTCGTTATCTCCGGTCAGGATCTTCAGTTCGATCCCGGACTGGCCCAACAACCGGATCGAGTCGCGTGCGGTTTCCTTGGGAGGATCGATGAACGTGATAAACCCGCTCAGGATCATCTCATTTTCATCGCTGGTGGAAAACTGCGTTATGTCCTCCGGAAGTGGACGATAACATACTGCAAGGGTTCGGAATCCGCTTGAACTCTGGGCCTGGTAAATGCCTTCGATCCTTTCCCGGTCAGGACCGGTAAGTGGTTTGATAGTGCCATTCCTTTCAACAAACGTACAGATCCGGAAGATCTCCTCCGGTGCACCTTTAGATACTATCATGTTCCGGGCCCCGTCAGAAACGATAACCGAAATCCTTTTACGGATAAAATCAAAGGGTATTTCGTCGATTTTCCGGATCCTCTCGATATCAATGTGGCGGAACCTGAGGATCGCCTCGTCAAGGGGACTTTTTAAGCCGGTGTCAAAGGAGCTGTTGATAAACGAGTACAGCAGGACGGTCTCGCTGTCGTTTCCCTCAGTGTCCAGGTGTTTCACCAGCGCGATCTCGTTTTTGGTGAGTGTACCGGTCTTGTCCGTGCAGAGTACGTCCATGCTCCCGAAATTCTGGATCGATTCCGGGTGTTTCACGATTGCGCCCTTTTTTGACATAGCAATTGAGCCCTTGGACAGGTTTAAGGAGAGGATCATGGGCAGGAGTTCCGGTGTCATGCCGACGGCGAGCGCGACGGAGAAGAGCAGGGAGTCCAGGATGCCGTGCCGGAACAGGGCGTTGGTGAAAAACACGAAGATAACGAGGAAGAACACAAATTTCGACATCAGGTAACTGAACTGTTTCAGTCCCCGCTCGAATTCCGTTTCCGGGGGGCGTTCGACAAGGGTTTTTGCCACTTTGCCAAACTCGGTCGATGCACCGGTCTTCGTAATCAGCGCCGTTGCCGTCCCGCTGACAACTGCCGTTCCCAGGAAGATATAGTTATCCGCAGCGGTGACGGGGGTTCCGGCACTGGCAACACCAGGATGTTTTTCGACCGGGAATGGTTCGCCAGTAAGGGAGGACTGGTTCACATAAAAATTCCGAGCCTTCAGTACGCGTGCATCGGCTGGGACAATATCCCCTGCGGTGAGCGTGATCAGGTCTCCCGGGACAAGCTCGGTAATTGGCAGGTCCTGCACTTTCCCGTCCCGGTACACCGTGGCCCGGGTGAGGATTTTCTGCCTGAGCAGGTCTGCTGTCTGTTCGGCCTTGTATTCCTGGAAAAAATCCAGAGTGACACTGGCAAAAACGATGAAAAAGATAATGACTGCATCGATCAGTTCACCCACGAACATCGATATTGTCGCAGCGAAGAGCAGGATGATCACGAGCAGGTTTTTGAAATGGCTCAGAAACTGGAATATCACCGGGGGTTTCCGGATGCGGGAGATGTCGTTATGCCCGTATCGGACAAAACCCTCCTGTACCTGTTGCGAGTTCAGCCCTCCCGGGCTGCTGCCAAGATAGGAATAGAGTTCGTCCTCTGAAAGGATGTGTAACGGCTGCTGTGGATCCTGTTTTTCCGGCTGAGGTGCGAGTGTCATCGTATCCGTTTCCAGGAAAAGTCTTCCCCACTGGTGAGTGATTCTACGTTTATCCTGATGATGACTTCGATCGTATTATATCATGCCTTGAGTGAAGACCAGGTAACGGTTTATCGTGATAACACGTAGAGATGGCGTTCATAGTCGAGAACCCCCGATGGTCAGAGCCGGAAAAAAAGAGATCTATGACTGCACAATGATTGTGCCTTTCATGGACGGGTGAATTGAGCAGTGATACGTGTACGTTCCCGGTAGGGTGAACGTAAATGTGTAGGATGCACCATTTGAGAGCGAATCAGAGGAGAAGGCTACCGGAGAACCTGTGTCAGAAGTGATGGTGTGCGAAACCCCGTCCTGGTTTACCCACGTGACTACCGTACCGGTTTTTACCGTCAACGAAGAAGGATCGAACGCGAAATTTTTGATCGTGATGGTATTTCCTCCCACTGTAGATGCCGTTGGGGTTGCAGTTGTTGACGGGGTCTGGCTGGAAGAACAGCCGGCAACTATGCAGGAAAGGATCAAAATTACGATACATGCTGAGAAGCAAATTAAACGGGAATGTGTGGGCATACTTCCATAATGGACTGTAAGGTTAAAAAAGGTAGTACCCGTCTATATCGGCGACCATTCCGGCCCATGGTTCCGTCAAGTTTTGAGATCCTATAAGTAGTTGCGAAAGCAATGAACAGCCGGGAGAATTGGATCATGGATAAGAAAAAAGGAATCGGGCTCTGCATCTGTAGGATGTGCCCAAGTTTTGTGGACTGCAAAGAAGAGATCGCCTTTTGTCTTGCTGAAAATAATAAGAGCGGCTGCATCAAAAAGGAACAGGGGTGTCTTTGCCCGGGATGCCCTGTACAGGGAGAGGAGGATTTCCGGCATGTCTTTTACTGCACCCGGGGAAGCCAAACCGAACAGTCCCATGCACGGTAAAGGCTGGAAGTGTGCTGTCTGCGGCTATCTCTACCGGGGGGAGAGCCCGCCCGCAGAATGCCCGCAATGTGCCGGCACGGTCAGGGAGTTTATCGAGCTTACCGAAAAGGAACCGTTTCGCTATGACGGGGAAAGGTTCGATGTGCTGTTGATCAATGGCAGCAGCCACCGGGCCAATAACACCGGCTACCTTGCGGATCTGGCAGAGGAGGTGCTCAGGGAGAAGAAGGTGAGCTACCGTCGGTATAATATCAGCGAGTTTACCATCAACCACTGCTGGTGCTGTTACAGCATGCAGGACAACGCGTGCCGCTACCCGTGCAGGGATCAGCTCGATGACATGCCCGCATTTCATGAGATGGTGATTGCATCAAAAGCGATCATTGTTGCCTCGCCAATAAACTGGAACAATATGTCGGCACGGCTGAAGGATTTCCTCGACCGGCTGAACTGCATCCAGAACCTCTACCTGTTAAAAAAGCCCGGACTCACGGAAGGAAAGATCGTAGGCATTGCTGTCTCGGGGCATGAGGATGGTGCGACCAAGTCTGCCATGGACATCTACCTGTACTTCCAGCAGCTGGGATACGTGTTGGCGCCGTTTGGTATTGCCTACCGCACCCACGGGGCGCAGTTCAACACGATCACGGATACAGAGTTCTTAAAAACCGATCCGCTGGTGATCCAGAAGGTGAAAGGGATGGTAAATAACGTCGTGGAGATGACAAGGCTTGATAGTGAGGAGAAACTGAAAGGAAAACTGGTGCCCGTCTGCGAATAACAATGTCCCGCGTTTTATTCCATGTGATTCCTATGTCCTCCGGTGAGAAGGAATTACTCTTTTTCCTGATCGATACCAGTTTCCTTTTCATCTCCTGCTTCGTCGGCCTGCACGTTCTTCATCGAGGGGAAGAGGATCACTTCTTTGATAGAATTGTTGTTTGTCAGGATCATCACCAACCGGTCGATACCAATGCCGACACCCCCGGTCGGGGGC
>JAPKXT010000222.1 GCA_026394695.1 Methanoregula sp. | reverse complement strand
TTCTGCACCCCGGACCACATCATGGTTACCCGGTGCTATGATGATTTTCATGCGGGAAGGAAGGTCCCGCATCATTGCACCGAACGCATCATACTGTTCGTAGATATTTTTAATCACCAGTTCGCTCTCCTGGCCCGGATAGATACCGATACCATCGACAAGGTCTCCTGCAACCAGGAGATACGAGAAATCCGAATCCGAAAGCCAGTCTGCGAACCGGTTCCAGCACTCTTCAAGGAAGGTGTCGCTGCCGACATGGACATCGGAGATAAAGACCGCTTTGCCAGGCTGTTCGCTTGTGTAGGGGGTGTTATCGATACGTATGTCCGGGCGGTACAACTGCTCTGCAAAAAAGAGTTTCCCGTCATTGGAGAGTTTGCCCTTCACCCCGATAACTTCGTCATGGATAATACGTTCTGCATCGGAAAAGACCGGGCGGTCTTTTCGGAAGAGCACGGGAATGTTTGCAGAAGAATCCTCTATCTCGGCAATCCGGTGACCGTTTGTCGTGGTCTTCACTTCGACAACCATGCCAATGATAGTACATTCTTCCTGGCGGTAACGAGTATTCCGGGTAAGTGCCTCGATTGGCATCGCCCCGCACCGGCTCCGGATCATGCTTCCCAGACGTTTATACCGGTCACGGAAATAGTGGAGGTAATCACTTGTTCCGTTCACACAACCGGACGTTCCCGGGCTGCCGCTGATCACTTCAACTGAAGGGTCTGAAAGGAACCGCGTCCCGTCCCGTGTGGCAGTCATGCCGGGAATATGTTTTGCCGAAACTACGATGGTCTCCCCGGGAACCTGCGCGATGATGCGCTCGATGAGATCCAGCTCATTCTGTTCCTGGATATAGCGCACGACATCTGGATGTACCTGCAGCTTGGTCTCAAGAAACCGGAGCGTGATCTGCTGCGCATCGAGCATGAATAGTATATTGGTCACGAACAAAATATAGGGTTTTATCTTAATCCCAGAACACAGTCTGGATGCCGGGGTCTGGTTGTGGATGATTAATAATCTCCTCAGACGTCGATACTAACACGAGATTCCAGCAGACCCCTTTCTCTGTATGAAATCATTCAGATGGTGTTCCTTGGTTTTGTGATCGGTCTGACCGGCGCGCTTGCACCCGGTCCAACACTGGTTGCAACCGTCAACGCATCGATTGCCGGTGACTGGACGACCGGGTTGAAAGTGTCTCTCGGCCATGTAATCGTAGAACTTTTTCTCGTTATCCTGATACTTTTGGGATTGGCTACAGTTGCACTTCCCTACACATCAGCGATTGCAGGAATTGGCGGGATTGCGCTGGTTGCATTCGGGGCGCTGACGATCGCAGGAAGCAGGAAGGCAACCATGAGAACCTCTTCTCTCCAAACGGTTGCTAATCCCTATATGGCAGGGCTTGTTACCAGCGCGGCAAACCCGTACTTCTGGATCTGGTGGCTCTCAATAGGAAGCGCAATGGTAATTGCAGGGCTCCAGGGTGGACTGGTGCTTGTAGGAGCCCTTATGATCGGGCACTGGTCTGCAGATACCGTATGGTTAACGCTGGTCTCAACCGGCGTGTCCAAAGGCAGGACAATCGTTTCTGATACTGCATACCAGAAGATCATTGTCCTCTGCGGAATTTTCCTCATCCTTTTTGGGGTGTACTACTTATCACGCCTGTTTCTCTCACCATGAAACCCAAGACATTTTTAATGCCACATGGTTAATTATGAAGGGTTAAACACTATAATTAAAAATCAGATAAAGAGCGCAAAGAAATGGCAGATAACGATAATAAACGGGATATCCGCACGCTGGTTTCACAATTCCGCACAAGTGATCACTGGGCGGTGTCCCTGGCGCGCGATCTGCTCTGGATCGTTGCGGTCGTCGGAGGTATCGCTCTTGCCCTGTTCCTCATCTGCGGTACCTGGCCTGCAGTTGTCACCATTGAATCCCAGAGTATGGTTCCTCATATGAACGTAGGGGACCTTGTTGTCGTCGTCCAGAAGGATCGTTACGGGTCTTTCGAAACATGGGTTGACGGGAAAAAGAGCGGCAAATTAATGTATGGAGAGTACGGCGACGTTATTATCTACAAGCCGAATGGTCTGACCAGCATTCACCCCATCATTCATAGAGCGATACAGTATGTGGACAATGAACCGGTTACAGAAATCAAGGGAATAAAACTCCTGGGAAATTATACCCCGCCCCATGCAGGATACATTACGTGGGGGGATAATAATCCGCGTCCTGACCAGGGTCTCAATTATCCCGTTATCGGGATTATCGAGCCCGTAAAGGAAGAATGGGTAGTCGGAAAAGCTCTCTTTTCTGTACCTCTGGCAGGATATCTCCCCCTCCATATTATTGAAGTGACTATTGTCATCGTTGGCATCATGGTAATCCATGAGCTATACCTGCGGTCACGGCAGAACAAAATGGGGAAGCAGTCAAAGAAAAGCGGGAAAAAACAGCGCTAGCTCGTTTCGGTTGTTATGTCAGAGATTTCAAACCTCCTCTCAGATGTACTCGGTGGACATCGCCTTACTGAGGCAGAAGCAACCCGGCTTCTGGACACACGGGACCGGGAAGTTTTCCAAATTGCGTCTGCGGCAGATGAGATGCGAGAGTGCCATGTGGGTGATATTGTCACCTATGTGAAAAATCAGAATCTGCATGTGACCAATATCTGTAAGAACCTCTGCGGCTTCTGCGGCTTTGGCAGGAGTGTGGGTGATGAAGGGGCATACTGCAATGATAAGGCAGCAATTCAGGCAAAGGTACATCTCGCCTTAAAACGGGATGTTACTGAGATCTGTCCGCTGAGCGGGGTGCATCCCGAATTTACAATCGACACCTACTGTGACCTGATCACGTGGGTGCACGAGGTGGGATCACATATTCATCTGCACGCGTTCAGCCCGGATGAGGTCTCTCATGCAGCATCCAGAAGCAATCTTTCCAGCGCTGAAGTTCTTGGACGATTAAAGGCTGCAGGACTTGGTTCGTTACAGGGTACTGCAGCAGAGATCCTTGTGGACTCCGTGAGAAAGGTGATATGTCTCCGTAAACTAGGCACGGCTGAATGGGTGCGTATTATCAAAGAAGCACACACCCTGGGGATCCCATCGACGGCTACCATCATGTACGGTTCCTATGAAACTGCGAAGGACCGTGCTGAGCATCTTGGTATCCTGCGCAATATTCAGGATGAGACGCACGGCTTTACCGAACTGGTTCCCCCTGTCATACATCCACACAAATACTCCGCTCTATAAAAAAGGCATTGCCCGCGCAGGTGCGACCGGTCGGGAGGACCTGCTTATGATCGCAGTTTCCCGGCTGTTCCTGGATAATTTCGATAATATTCAGGTCCCCTGGGGGAAGCTGGGACTCAAGATGTCGCAGTTGACATTGCTTGCCGGAGGTAATGATCTTGCCGGTACAATGTTTTCCGATGATGTTACTGCGGATGCGGGAGCAAGCGATGCAGATTACCTGCATCCCGCTGTCATGGAACGGATGGTATCAGACCTTGGGAGAACCCTGCGGGAACGGACAACCCTGTACGATCTCGTACGATAAACAGGAGCATATTGCCCGTATCTTTTTAGGGATGTTCAACGATTAGCAGGTAATTCGGTAAAAAAGTTCAGAGAAGTTCCAGCGCCTGTCGCCCGGTCATACCCGTCCGGATTCCGCGCCCAATCGCAGACCGGTTTGCCTCCTTGATAATCCCTTTGAGGATATCATCGGTATCTACGATTGACGGTCCGATTGCGGGTCTCACCTTGGCTGCGGGATAGCTGAATGAATCAAGTGCGGCAACGTCAAAAGCTCCGCATCCGACCATCCCTACATCGGTCATTACAGCGACAAGATTAGCCGGGCCAAGGGGGATAATATATCCATTGGCAATCTTTCTGGTCAGATGAACTTCAACCTGCTCCATATATCTCCTGTAGAGATGGTTGGCGCAGGGGAATAATAATCATGTGGCATAAGAATACGATACATTTACTTTTAACCGGATACTACACAGCCTGAAGAGTTTTTGGAGCAAGGTATGGAAAAAAACCTGCGGATACTGCTGGATGATGTGAAAAACGGATACCGGCTGAGCGAAGAAGAAGCACAGGATCTGTTCCATGTCCGGGATCGACAAGTTTGGGAGGTTGCAGCAACTGCAGATGAGGTGCGGGAACAACGGGTCGGTAACGATGTCACCTATGTCAGGAACCAGAATATCAATGTGACAAATCTTTGTGTTAATGCCTGTGGTTTCTGCGGTTTTTCAAAAAAACCCGGTGATGAAGGAATCTATTATTATGACCGGTCCGAGATCCAGAAAAAGGCGGCTCTTGCAAAGAAACGTGGGGTCTCCGAAATCTGTACAGTCAGCGGACTTCATCCGGATTTTACCTCACAGTCCTATTGTGATGTCTACCGCTGGATTCATGAGGCGGCCCCCGGGGTCCACCTTCATGCAGGCAATCCGATGGAAGTTGCGTATGCTGCCAAAAAGAGCCACATGAGCACGCATGAAGTATTGTCTGCAATGAAGGCGGCAGGACTCGGGTCAATGTGCGGGACTGCAGCGGAGATCCTTGTGGACAGCGTCCGAAAAAAAATCTGTGCGCAGAAGGTATCAACGGACGAGTGGGTGCGCATTATCCAGGAAGCACATACCATGGGCATTCCAACGACTGCCACGATCATGTACGGTCATTGCGAAAGCGATGAAGACCGGGTACGTCACCTGGCGATCCTCAGGGAAATTCAGGATAAGACTCACGGATTTACAGAATTCGTTCCGCTCTCGTTTATACACATGAATACACCTATTTTCCGGCAAAAACTCGCACGGGCAGGCGCAACGGGCAGAGAGGATCTTCTGATGGTATCTGTTGCCCGCCTCTTTCTGGACAACTTTAAAAATATACAGGTCTCGTGGGTGAAAGAGGGAATCAAGATGGCGCAGCTTGGACTTATTGCCGGTGGCAATGATCTCGGCGGGACGATGTTTGAAGAGAGTATCTCAAAAGGTGCTGGTGCAACAAATACCGATTACCTCGATCCGGCAGAGATGCAGCGTGTAGCAGAAGATATCGGCCGGACACTCAGACGCCGGACAACACTCTATGAACTGGCCTGACAGCAATCTGTCGAAAACAAAATGATGCATCCAGACGAGGTAATATGAGAAGAACCGACCGTGAAATCACCGACTCCTTCGAAATTGAATCCATCCTCAACGATGCCCCTGTCTGCAGAATTGGATTAGCTGATGGTGATGAGCCTTATATTGTTCCTGTCTGTTTTGGTTATATAAATAACACAATCTACCTTCATTCAGCCAAGGACGGGAAAAAAATCCTGATGCTTGAGAAAAATCCCCGGTGCTGTTTTGAGGTTGACCAGTATGACAGCATCATACGTTCTGAGCGTCCTTGTGACTGGGGGATGCGATATCGGAGTGTGATCGGTTTTGGCCGAGCCAGTTTTATAAAAGACGCGGAGGAGAAGAAAACGGGCTTAAACTGTATTATGCACCATTATGGGAGTGAAGTGCACTATTTTTCCGATGATGACATCAGAAATGTCTGTGTTATCAGGATTGACATTGACTCGATGACCGGAAAAAAGCACGATTGAGGGTCCAGCACCTTTTTGGATTAATCATGATGGGGCTTAAGGAGCCGGACGATCTTATCTCCTGTTTTCTGCGCTTTGATTACCGCATCGTGATCGTTGAGGACTGCCCCCTCTTCGTATCCGGATCCCTTGACAGATCCAAGAGAAGAGAACTCGTGAGTACTGAGAAAACCTTCAATCGTCTGGATAGTACGGTTAGCGCCTTTTTGAGCCTGAACTGCCACCGCGACAGGGATGGATTTTCTTTCCTGCAAGAGAGATAAAATCCGTTTGATCCCTTCATCCTCGCAGCGCTTGAGAATTATTATCCTGATTTTAAGAAGGAATTTTAGCGTTAATTTATTCCTTCTCCTTCACGACAATTTTGAATGCCGTTCCCGCACTCCTGTCCAGCTCAATCGTTCCCTGTAACTGCTCCACAAGCGAGATCACGAGCCGGAGCCCGAGCGACTTGGCATTGCGCCAGTCTAAATCCGCAGGGATTCCAATTCCATTTTCCTTAATCAGGATTGATAAAATGTGATCCTCCCGTTTGATCGCGATGGAGATCTCCCCTTTTCTGCCCTCGGGAAAAGCGTATTTTAGTGTGTTGGAGACAAGTTCATTGATGATGAGACCGACCGGAATAGCGGTGTTGATATCTACAAGAATATCCCGAATATCTGTGGTAAGAATGATCCGCTTTCCTTTCACGCCATAGAACCCGAACAGGTTGTTTCCGAGGAATCTGATATAATCGTCGAGGTCAATCTTTGAAATGTCCGTCGAACTGCACAGTTTTTCGTGGACAAGCGCCATTGCCCTGACCCGGTTTTGGCTCTCCCTGATCAGTCGTTGAGTTTGTTCATCCACTATATACCGTGACTGGAGGTTTAACAGGGAGATGATAATCTGGAGGTTGTTCTTTACCCGGTGGTGGATTTCATGGAGCAGAATGACTTTCTCATCCAGCGATGCCTGTATCTTTTTTTCTGAGTCCTGGTGATATATGATCTCATCCTGAAGCAATACAGTAGTCCTTTCAAGGTCGGCAGTCCTTTCCTTGACTTTTTTGGCAAGGTCCTGTGTGAGTTCCTTGAGTTCCTGCTCGATCTTTTTCCGTTCGGTAATATCACGGATTATGACAAGATCGGCAGGTTTTTCCTCGTACTGGACGAGACCTGCGTTCAGCTCGGCAGGTAACCGGCTTCCGTCCTTGTGCTGCAGTGTCGTGTCGTATATTAATGGCGGAATTTTACCCGCCATTCTTTGTTGATAACGGTCGACAACCGCATGCATGGCATCCGGATGGACGAAATCGGTGAGAGGTCTGTTGAGGATCTCCTCAATGGAACCCCCCCACATTTCTGCGAGGCGCCGGTTACCAAATTTCACAATTCCGTTCTGAATGATCGTGATACCATCATTTGCCCGCTCAACCAGCGTCCGGTATTTCTCCTCGCTGTTCCGGAGAGCATCTTCTATCTTCTTACGCTCGGTGATATCCTGCGAAGTGCCGATGAGCAAAATCGCTTCCCCCTCTTGGTCCCGTCTGATTTGTGCCCGGGAGAGAATGATAATCGGCTTTCCGACCCGAGGAGTTATTCGTAATTCAATCTGGTAACCTTCTCCTGTCTCGATCGTCTTTTTTATCGCATTCTCCATGTTGGCCCAATCGTCCGTATGCACGAATTGTTTAAGCTCGTTGAAGGGCGGGACTTCCTTATTAGGATCCAGCCCAAAAAGGCGGTACATTTCCCGGGAAAAAGTTACTCTACCGGTCATGGGGTCAAGGATCCAGCTGCCTATGTTAGCGATCTGCTGGGCATCATTAAGTCGAGTTTCACTTTCGAAAAGGGAACGGTTTGCTTTCTGGATTTGGTCGAGCATCCGGTTTATCGCATCTCCCAGACGTGCAAGTTCATCCTCCCCGAATGGCTTCCCAATGCGGTCAGAGGGACGACCGTGTTTTGAGATAGCGTCAACTTCTGCGCTCATGGAGTTCAGGCGCAAAAACACCATCCTGTCCAGCAGAAGGATAATCAAAACACACATAATGATTCCGACAGCGATCTGCATCAGGACAAACAATATGATTGTGCTCCTGCCCTGCTGATAGATGTCCCGGGGCATCTGCACCTCGAGCAGGAAGGCATCATTCCCATTGATATCCTGTAAGACTTCCTCACCTACAATCGTCGTGTCGTTAATCACCCGGATGTTATTGTCCCGGCTCTCAATAGGACTGTTACCGGGTGAAATTAGAAAGGATGCGAGAGGAGTAATGCTCAGGGAAGGTAGCGTTTGCAGACCCAGACGATGTATCTCGGCCTCGTCAAGATACCGTCCCATGATGATCATCCCCTCTGGTGGGCCTGAGAAATCGGTGTGCAGGATTGGTTGTGCTGATAGGATAACCGGCCCTTCGGGCAGATTCAGAAATCCCGATATCTTATCTTTTGTATTGATATTGCGGAGGGGTGAGTTTACGCGCCCCAGTTCCCTGACAAGACCGTCAGGGACCAGAATCATTGCGTTTTTTTGGGAATCAAAACCTTTGCCATAGACAATGTTGCCTTCCCTGTCGGTGATGATGATAAAATTCAGACGCAGGCTGGAATAGGTCTCATCTGCAAGATTCAGTTCAATATAATCACTTTTCTGCCCCTGGACAAACAGATAGGTGTCATCCCACGGCGCCCAGTCCGTCACAATCACATTCAGGTTTGCAATTTCACTATTGACATTGTTTTCAACAAGAACCATGACTTCCTTCGTGTGGTCTGATTCAAGTTTTTCATAACTTCCAAGAAAAATTATCGAAGATACAAGGATGATGGTGGCGACAATGAGGATAAATACTGTACACAAAGCCAAAAGTGATTTTTGCCGGAGATTCATGGGTTTTAATCCGAACATTGTGAAAATTTACACCTCGCAGATAATTTTTGCAGGTATTTACCGTTCACGTAGTGAAAAATTTCTTTTTGTGGTGGGGAACTATTGTATATCTCCTAATCATGGTGGGGCTTAAGAAGCCGGACGATCTTATCTCCTATTTTCTGCGCTTTTAATACCGCATCGTGATCGTTGAGGACTGCCCCCTCTTCGTATCCGGATCCCTTGACCGATCCAAGAGAAGAGAACTCGTGAGTACTGAGAAAACCTTCAATCGTCTGGATAGTACGGTTAGCGCCTTTTTGAGCCTGAACTGCCACCGCGACACCCTTTCGTCCTGCAAGTTTCCGGTCATGGTAGAGTGAATAGGTGCGGTCAATGAAATTTTTGAGGTGCCCACAGATGTCATAGTAATACGTAGGTGAACCGATAACCAGCACATCGCAATCGAGAATTTTCTGAACCACTGCACTCCAGTCATCATTTTCGATGACACACCACTTCTTCTCCTTGCACTTCTCACACCCAAGGCAGGGAAGGATCTTCTTTCCTGCAAGAGAGATGAACTCTGTTTTGATCCCTTCATCCTCGCAGCGCTTGAGAATGATTTTAATCAGCTGTGCTGTGTTGCCCTCTTTGCGCATACTTCCTGATAATCCGAGAACCTTCATATGTTATCCTTCACTCGGGAGCTCATGATAGTTTTGATATCAGGATTGAGTTTGAGTTCCCTGCATGCATTTAGGATCTCTTCCCTTGGATCCTGCTGCCGGAACAAAAGATGTGATGAGCAGGAGCAGTCGCTGCAGCCAAAACCCGGAATTCCCGAGTCACGGAGCGCCTGAGCAAGTCTGCATTCGCATCGCTCCTGCGTTACTGCAAAGATTGCGTACCTCAGAGAAAAACCCGGATTGGTGAGGAGATAATCCACATGCCATTTCGGCTGCTTGTCGCGCAGTCGGGCAAGTGAAATGTGACGCCCGAGCCGTTTTAACCCACCGCTACCGAGAGCGGATCCTACATAGATATGCCAGCCAGCCCGAAAGGTGAGGTCTCCCAATGCACCGACCCGGAATGTACCTTCGTGATTTTCAAAGACGAGGCAGTAAACTCCCTTATCCATAACCACTCTTTATGAGTTCCTGTGCGGCGGCAATGTGCCGGCTGCCACCCTGTTCAACCGGTTCCCCGTGACCGGGATAAAGCCCTTCTACATCAAGAAGTGCGAGCCGGTCGATTGACCGCGCAAGATCCATCCTGCTTCCTCCGGGGAAATCATAGCGTCCGAAACAACCATCGGAGAAAACTGTATCTCCACTGATAAGCACACGGTCCCGCTCAGAAAAGAGGCAGATGCTTCCCGGTGTGTGACCCGGCGTATGAAGGACTTTTAATTCGCCGATGATGTCACCCTCCCCAAGGACAATATCGGGAGCAATACCGGGAGAATGTGCTCCAAAGTTCAGCGAAAGACTATGAATGTCATCAACAAGCCCTCTGGCATCGTTTTTATGGATAGCGACCTTTGCCTTGCACATATGGGCAATCTCTTTTACCCGGGCAGTGTGATCGAAATGGCAGTGAGTCAGAATGATTGTATCAATCTCGTCTTTGTAGGGTCTGATTGCCATTGGCAGCACGCCCGCGTCAACGAGAATCGTGCCGAAAATATAGGAGTTTGCATAGCCCGACTGTTCGGGAATCCATCTCACCTGCATGCACAATAATAAGGACTCCCGACAGATGTTTCTTATGGATTCGCTTATCCGCAAGTGTGCTTCTGGTGTTCCGCCGGAACTCGAAGTGGTAGCACGAGCGGAAGGAATTGACCCGGCATGGTTTGCCCGGGGTATTGCAGCTGGAAGGATTGTGGTTCCGGCAAATCTGAAACGCAAACACCAGCAGTGCGCGATAGGTGAAGGGTGTCAGGTAAAAATCAATGTGAATATTGGAACTTCCGGCGCCCGGTGCGATCCCGCGCTTGAAATGAAAAAGGCACAGGCGGCACTGGACAACGGTGCTGACGCCCTCATGGATCTCTCCACCGGTGGTGACCTTGTTGCCATCCGGAAAAAGATCCTCACGCTCAATACTACGGTCGGGACGGTGCCAATTTATGAAGCGGTTCGCCGGGCGGGCAATGCACGAGATGTGGATGCAGATCTCCTGTTCCGTGTCATCCGCGAACACTGCCAGCAGGGCGTGGATTTTCTCACTCTCCACTGTGGCGTGAACCGGCAGGCACTCGCGGCGCTCAGGAGCGATCCGCGGGTGATGGGCGTGGTGAGCCGGGGCGGTTCATTCCACTGTGCGATGATGATGCAGCGGGAAGAGGAGAACCCGCTGTATGCCGAATACGATTACCTGTTGGAGATCCTCGCGGAGCACGATGTGACGATCAGCCTCGGGGACGGGATGCGCCCCGGCTGCCTGCAGGATGCAGAGAAACTCGCAAAGGCGGTGGAGTATATCACGCTTGGCACGCTGGCAAAACAAGCGCTGGCAAAGGGAGTCCAGCGGATGATCGAGGGGCCGGGACATATGCCGCTCGACCAGGTGAGCTACAACGTGCGGATGATCAAAGAGATCACCGACCATGCGCCGCTCTACCTGCTCGGACCGCTCGTTACCGATATTGCTCCGGGTTACGATCACGTAGTCGCGGCCATTGGCGGGGCGACTGCCTGCATGAATGGCGCGGACTTCCTCTGCATGGTCTCACCCAGCGAGCACCTTGCCCTGCCGGATGTTGCCGATATCATTGAGGGAACCCGGGTGGCTAAGATCGCTGCCCACATCGGGGACACCGTCCGGAAGCACGAGGGCTGGCGAATGGAACGCGAGGTGCAGATGGCCGAGGCCCGGCATGATCTTGACTGGGATGCCCAGTTCAGGCTCGCCCTCTTTGGCGACCATGCAAAGGAGATCCACTGCCGTGACGGGGACATGGAGACCTGCTCGATGTGC
>JAPKXT010000086.1 GCA_026394695.1 Methanoregula sp. | reverse complement strand
TTGCCACCCGCATTGCATATTCGATCGATCGTTTGTTGAGCACCGGCATTGCACCGGGCAACCCGAGACAGACCGGGCAGACATGCGTGTTGGGACCATCGCTGCGGTAATCGGTCGAGCACCCGCAAAAGAGCTTGCTCTTCGTATCGAGCTGGCAGTGCACTTCAAGACCGACAATAACCTGGCCTTCGGTCATTTCAGGTCACCGCCTGTTCATAGGCATACGCGACATCGATCACGCGCTCATCTTCAAAAGGCCTGCCCATGATCTGGAGCCCGACGGGCATCCCTGCAACCTTCCCGCAGGGCACTGATATGGCGGGAATACCGGCAAGATTGACCGGGACCGTAAGGATATCCGAGAGATACATGGAGAGCGGATCGCTCTTCTCCCCCAGTTTAAAAGCAACCGTAGGCATGGTTGGTCCGGCAATCACATCCACTTCAGAAAAGATGCGGGCAAAGTCCCGTTTAACATTCTCACGGGCGACCTGTGCCTTTGTATAATATTTCCCGTAATATCCCGACGAGAGCGCAAACGTCCCGAGCATGATGCGGCGGCGGACTTCAGTACCAAACCCGGCCCTGCGCACTTCCTGGTACGCAGCATGCCAGGACTTATTTGTGTCAGCCGCCGGGCCATATCGCACACCGTCAAACCGTGCAAGGTTGGAGCTGGCCTCGCATGTGCAGGTGACGTAATACGCGGCGAGTGCGTATTCCATGGAAGGGACGCTGCATGGCACGGTAGTCGCACCGAGTTCCTCAAGCCTGCCAATCGCGGTATTCACAACGGTGGCAACCTCCGGATCAACACCGGCACCGAAATATTCCCCCGGGATGCCGATCTTCAACCCTTTGATATCAGCCCGGGGTGTGTGAGTAAAGGGTTTATTACATGAGGTAGAGTCGTGCCGGTCATACCCGGCAATGACTCCCATGAGAGTCGAAACATCGGTAACGGTACGCCCCATGGGTCCGATCTGTTCGAGAGAGTTTGCATACGCGATCAGCCCGTAGCGTGAGACCCTCCCATACGTGGGTTTTAAGCCCACAATTCCACAGAAGGCCGCAGGACAGCGGATGGATCCCCCGGTATCTGTGCCAAGTGCCATCCGCACCATACCCCCAGCTATGGCAGCGGCACTGCCACCCGATGATCCGCCCGGCACCCGACCGGTATCACACGGATTGAGCGTAGGGCCAAATGCGGAGTTCTCGGTGGTGGTTCCCATACCGAACTCGTCCATGTTCGTCTTTCCCACAATTGCCGCTCCAGACTGCCGGAGGAGCTCAACAACATGCGCATCGTAGGGTGGCACATAGCCTTTGAGGATCTTTGAGGCACACGTTGTCTCGATCCCTTTAGTAGAGATATTATCTTTCACGGCAACGGCAACACCGGTAAGGTTACCTGAACCGCACGTAACATTTTTGCAGGTTGTGAGGAAAGCGTTGTACCGGTCATCAGGCTCAAAGCAGAAATCGTGCCCTGCCACTACATCACCCGTGGCGCTTTAATAAATCCGTCTTCTGTGTGCGCAGCGTTCCGCAACACATCTTCCTGCGAAAGTGAGGGCTCAACAACGTCTTCGCGCAACACGTTGCAGAGGTCGCGGGAGACTGCCTGCTCACCCATAACCCGGTCAAGTATGTCAAAATATTCAAGGATTGCATTGAACTGGTGAGTAAAGGTTCCCAGTTCACCGGTATTGATGCCGATGTCGGCAAGTTCTGCGATATGGTTAACTTCGTGTTCAGTGACCATGTTCCACCTTATTGATCTGGTCTATGTAATCTTGTATTGATATTTTATAACCATTTTTTCGGGCAAGCTTCTGCAGCACTTTAAAGACCCCGCTCCCGTACTGCATCGCTTTTTTCTCATACAATGCAAACTCCGGCGGAATGTGGCGTTCTGCAACCTTCCTGAGCGGGATCTTGCGGTGTCCTCCCTGGACCTTCTCGTGAGCAGGGATCGCGCGTGCAGCGCGCACTACCCGGACATCCAGGTACGGCATGGAGAGATATGCTCCATGCAGTGCGGCTACTGCCTGGTCACGGTCTGCCTGCTCTTCAAGCCCGAGAAAATCACGCTCAAGATCGGCAGCGAGAGTTGGTGTTTCAAGATAGCGGGAGTATCCCCCAAAGAGTTCGTCTGCCCCTTGTCCAGTGAGGATCCGTGAATACCCGTGCTCCCCCGCAAAGCGTGCAACAAAGTACAGCGTCAGCGCAATACTCACATTGACCGGATCTTTTTTTGGGATTGCCCCGATTACCACGGGGAGTGCAGATGCAATCTCTTTTGGTGTGATCGTGACATACGTGCAGGAGAGATTGAGAGTATCAGCCGCATTGCGAGCCTGCCGGAGATCATGGGAGTCTGAAAGTCCCACTGTCACGCACTCGCGCCGTGCCAGGTGTGCAACGAGTGTTGAGTCCACACCGCCCGAGAGTGCAGTTACTCCTTCGTCGCTGCGCAACCGGACCGCGGTAATAATTGCCTCTTCAAGCGACAGGTCAGGAACTGTGGGAATGATCTGTCCTTTGATCTTATCATCGCAGATGAGAGTCCCTTTCGGGCAGTTGCCAGGCATGATCCCGAAATGATCCCGTGCGCGGCACCCGCTCCCGGCCAGAAAGAATTCCCCCCCAAACCTGAGGATCTCTTCCGGGCGATCTTTCAGGATCTCCCCGATTTCCCGGGCTGAAAGCCTCTGCCCGTCGACTTCAATCCACCCGGAAATTTTTGGCGTACTCATTTAGTAACACTTCATTCTTTGATTGTCCACATTCTATACCCCTCGCGTCCTCATTAAACGTATCTTTTTAAAAAAAATCCTTACGGTCAACCGATGAGGTATAGGCAGGGGTACCTTGTTCTGTACCGGTGAGGGGGATCTCTTTGATGAGTAAAAGGGGATTTTTCCACGATTTTTCCCTTTCTGTTAACGGAAAAAGGCATGATTGTTTTGACTATTTGTTGTTTTTCATGGGTAACGCAGGAATTTTTGAGGATTACCTGCATGAGGGCAAAATACCCCCCATACCCCTATACAATAAATGTCCCTCCCATAGGGATGCTCCCGATGCGTGTTCGGGTGGAGTTTTTATGAGCGTCATTTAAAAAAAACTGCCTTGCTCCCGTGGCGACCTGACGAAATATCGCTGTGACCTCATAAGGAATGGGAAACACCAGGAAAAAATTTACTATCATCTCTGACTCTCACGAATTTACGATGAAATATTTAATAGCACGTTGATCCATACGATATGAAAAAATGCCATTTTTTTTATGAGGAAAGAAAATAAGATACAATCATTTTTTTTATTTGTACGGTTAATAGTTCAGAGCGTTAGGATAGGTTATGCCTGGCCAGAAACGCCTTGCTAAACGTTATCAGACCGCGATTTTAGTACCAGATACCTGTGCGAGGGTAGGAAAGCCCGGCCAACTCCGATGGACTTAAGATCCATTCCTGTAGAGGTTCATGCGTTCGAATCGCATCCCTCGCATTTTTGTTTTTGCAGGTAAATCATATATTTAAAAGTAATCGTTGCCATGCGACTCCACCCAGATGCAGGGTTGAGGTAGAGAATTGCGTGTGGAATCCCTTTTCTTACAAACGTTTTCTCGTAAAGGTATCCTTTGAACGAAACGGTAACAAAAGACAATTTCGCGTTTTTTTGTAAAAAAAATCCTTCAAACTCTTAAAAAACTCAAAATCAGATTGAATGTATATATGCATTGCATACTTACTAATATATATAAGGGTTAATGAAAATATACAATTTACCTGTATAGGGACTTGTTATGGAGACATTCGAACGTGAACTCACCCGGATAAAAACCCACCCCTACGAACGTGAACTTACCCGGATCAAAAACTTTCTTAAAGGAAGTTCAAAGGGGTACACGGTTACTGCCATCTCCAAAGCTATCGAGATAAACCGTAACTCGGTGGCAAAATATCTCGATATACTCTGTACTTCGGGAATTGTGGAGCTGAAAATAATTGGATCAGCAAAAGTCTACTCCTTAACAAAACGCATCCCGATATCCTCAATAATGAGTCTCTCTTCAGATTTTATCTTCGTGCTGGACGATAATTCTGTCGTTACGTATGTAAATGAAAAAGTACTGAATTTCGAAAAAAAACTATCCGAAGAAATTGTTGGAAAACCTGTTGATGAGATAGGTTTTGTACTACTGGGTGTTCCGGATATCGCTCTCATTTTACAGGAATGCACGCAAGGGAAAGATGTTCATAAAGAGATCGAGGTAACCAATGACGGGAAAACCTGGTATTTCCGCGCAAAGTTTGTTCCCAGTATCCTTGAAAACGGGAAACGGGGAATCCTGATTATTCTGGATGACGTTACCGAGATCAAACAATACCAGCACAACCTTGAAAAGACCGTTGAGGACCGTACAAATGAATTAACCCGCTCTACGATATCGTTAAACAAAGAAATTATCAGTCACGAAGAAGTGAAGCATGCATTTGAAGAGAGTGAACGGAAATACCAGACGCTGATCGAACTAGCGCAGGAAGGAATCTGGACGTTTGATGCAGAGGGTAAAACCAGTTTTGTCAACCGGAAGATGTCAGAAATCCTTCTTTATCCTGTTGAAGAGATGAGGGGAAAATCTATCTTTTCCTGTTCGGGTGCAAACGACCGGGCATATCTCCAGGAGAAATTCAACCGGATAAAGAGCGGGAGCAACGAGCATTTTGAAATAATGTTTCTCAAAAAAGATATGACACCGGCCTATAC
>JAPKXT010000114.1 GCA_026394695.1 Methanoregula sp. | reverse complement strand
GGTGAGTTCGATGTCAAGGAACCGTTCATAGTTGCCGAGGTCGAGATCAACCTCGCTTCCATCCTTGAGGACAAAGACTTCCCCGTGCTGTGCCGGGTTCATCGTGCCTGCATCAATATTGAGATAGGGATCGATCTTGACCGCCGTTACCTGGTAGCCACGGTTCTTCAGGATGCGCCCGACAGAAGCTGCAGTGATCCCTTTCCCTAATCCGCTCATAACGCCGCCGGTGATAATAATATACTTCACACGATCTCCCCGATTGATTACATTTTGCTCACCATACCTATTAGTGTTATCTCATCGTGGTGAGAGGAGAAATTTCAGGCAGGTTCCGGCTGGGTTTTTCCCCGTGCTTTCAGTTCGCATCAGGACTATTATCAAAGACATCTCCTGATCCAAAGTAACTTTAATTTGTTTAAAAAATCAAATGTGATGGATATGAAAACCGGGCAATTTCTTAATATTCTGGCAATTCTCTTACTGATTGCTGGTTTTGTCCCGCTGGTTGCAGCGGCAGAAAATGAAACACCGGATGCCGGGACTACCTATTACAACGCAGGCATACAGTTACTGAATTCAAACGAATATCAAAGAGCGATTGACCTTTTTGACCAGGCACTTGCATCAAATACAACCATGATCAGCCAGTCAGACGCGCTCCTGTATCTCTACCAGGGAAAATCGTATGCATTGATCCAGCTGGAAAAATACGATGAGGCAATCCAGACCCTCGACGAAGGACTGGCAGTCTATCCGAAGGATTCCATGTTATGGAACAATAAAGGATACTCCCAATTCAAGTCTGGGAATTACCAGGAAGCCCTCAAGTCCTATGATATGGCAATCAGCATCGACCAGAACTACACAACAAGCCTGGTCAACAAGGGCGATACACTCTTCAAAATGGGACGGTTCAATGACGCTGTCGATGCCTACAGCAAGGCAAACGTAACGGATCCGGGTAATAAGCTTGCAATGGACGGGATGGAAAAGGCAAAACAGGCTGCAGCATCAGAAATTCCCCTCACCACCATCGCACTGGTTGTCATTCTTATCATCGTTGCCGGAGGAGCGGTCTATTACCTTAAATTCCGGAAACCTGCAGAAGAAAAACCTGCAGAGAAGAAAACAAAAGGTAAGAAAAAATAATTCTTTTTTTAGTTTTTATTGGTCGTCACGGCGAACGCAGCAGAAGTCCGGGAAAGCATCGTCATCCCGTCATTGTTTTATTGGTCGTCACGGCGAACGCAGCAGAAGTCCGGGAAAGCATCGTCATCCCGTCATTGTCAGCAAAAACTTCTCCTTCTGCAAATGCAACCCGCCGTCCCTTCCGGATTACGCGGGCTTTTGCGATAATACAACCGTCCTGCACACCCCTGATAAAACTGGTGGATTCAGAGATGGTTGCGATGCCTTCCGCCGGGGAAAGAAGGGAATAGAGCGCGAGCGCCATTGCTTCATCGGCAATTGCCGCAAGTATCCCGCCCTGCAACCACCCGACGCCGTTGTGCATATCAGGGCGGACCTGCATTTTCAGTACCGCTTTTCCCGGCTCTACGCTGACCACATCGATCCCCATGAGGCAGAAAAAGGGATTGGCATATTTTCCGTCTTTTTTGATATTTTCCAGATAGGACATTGTTCTCCTACCTGATCTTGGAATAAAAGGGGATTAAGATTATCCTCGCTCCATCCGGCAATCTGTTTATAAAGTCCGCAAAACGACGTATGCTGTATGCAGGACCCAGAAATTAAAGAGATGCTCGCTGATTTAATCTGGCTTAACGCCCTCATCGCAACAGAACTCATCCAGGTCACCGAGAACACCTCGGTTATTGTAAGGAAATCCCCGCCCCCGGAGAGCTGTATAACAGAGCACAAAGCACTCCGTGAGACTGCGCTCCGGATGGCAGATAAATACCGGCCGGGCACCATGCTGGCACAACACCTCGGCAAACACCAGTAATGTTATGGGGATTCCCGCTGAAAACTACCGGCATGGATATCGCACGTGCAAGCATGAATACGACAAAGATACT
>JAPKXT010000052.1 GCA_026394695.1 Methanoregula sp. | reverse complement strand
TACCGCAAAAAAAACTGGCGGTCCTCATTGATGCTGATAATGCCCAGCCTGAAATTATCGAAGGTTTGCTGGCTGAAATTGCCCTCTATGGTATCGCAAGTGTGAAACGGATTTACGGGAACTGGACCACCCCAAACCTTCAACCCTGGAAAGAAGTATTGCTGAACTACTCAATCCAGCCTATACAACAATTTGACTACACGAAAGGGAAAAATGCGACCGATTCTGCGTTAATCATCGATGCAATGGACCTCCTTTACACCAATAAATTCGATGGTTTTTGTATCGTTTCAAGCGACAGCGATTTTACCCGGCTGGCACAACGGATCCGCGAATCCGGGCTGTTGGTATACGGGTTTGGTGAGAGGAAAACCCCAAAGCCCTTTGTCCAGGCATGTGACAAGTTCGTGTATACCGAGATATTACGAAAGACCCGGCTGACCGATGAACAGCCTCCCGAAACCTTAAAGGAAACAAAACCCGGTAAAAGTCCTGACAAATTCAAGGGTGATGCCGGATTATTAAACCTGCTGCGGTCTGCAGTTGACGCGTGTTCCAATAATGATGGCTGGGCAAACCTTGCAGATGTAGGGGGGAACATGGTCAACCAGTCTCCGGATTTTGATCCCCGCAACTACGGGTATAAAAAACTCAAAAACCTTGTGGAAGCAACCGACCTTTTTGAGATTGATGAGAAAAAGATCGGGGATTCCCGTGCTAAAGTAGTATACATCAAAGATAAAAAATTCAAAACAATCCAGTTTTCGCCGACGTACATCAGGAAACCTCTACCGAAAGGGCGGATGTGAAAAGGCCGGGTTTTTTTAAGGGGGCGGCCGTGTGAGGATCGTTCCATGGCATCAGGCCGGTTCGTTTGAGGGTGTGGCCGATGCCTGTCACCAGTGCTTTTTGGCCCGGCGGTCGGCGATGGGGAGGTACCCGGGGATTCTTTGTTCCGGGCTGGTGTATTATGAGGAGTGAGGGGAGGGTGATCATAGGAGCACCCGGTGATCGCAAGGGTCGCAACCCTGCGTAATCCACGACGACGGCAGTTGGAACAGCGAATTCAAAGATCACCTTAAAAGACAGGGTATCAGGCCCATATTGGCCAGAGTGAAGCATCCCCGGACGATAAGGAAAGTCAGAACGGTTTTTTGAAAGTTTACGAGAATCATAGGTCAGCTTTTCGTTTATTCGAAGTTTTTTTTGGCTGGTACAACGATACAGGGATATTTTAAGAAGGAAAAAAGCTACATATAATCAGCCAAAGGCGCAAGCGAGGTGACTGAATGCCAACGAGTAAGAAACAACTGGTGAAGCTGAACCAGGTGAAGAAGGCCAAGGCAGAAGAGCTCTCGAAGCAGGCGGCTGCGGGTAGCCAGGACGCCAGGAAGAAGCTCAAGAAGCTCGAGAAAAAACGCAAGTGAGCTGCCAGGAAGCTGCCACTGCCATGAATTCCAATGATGCATCCATATTCGGCTAAAGGACCATCTGGAGTATCAATACGTGCACAAACTGTTGTGTCAGGATTTGATACAGCAGGCTCTTTCTGATGGGAAAAGCGGAATAAATACTTACCCGCAGTTCACCTTCCTCACTAACAATCACCATCCTTTCTCTTGCTTTTATAGTTATTTTGTGTTTTTATAATTTTGACAGGATAGGGCTGACCACACTATTCCCGATAGTATTGTAGTTTACACTTTATTTTTCAAGCCATGTGCAAATGCCCGTGCTGCTGCCAGGTCTTTTTCATCAGGCTTTCCCTTATTGATCCCCCCGAAGAGCTTCAAGGGGCCGACGGTATCCCATCCCTTGCAGCAGAATTCATCCACAATCGCGAATCCCCGGGTGACCAGCTTTTCCTTCAGGGCAGCATGATGTTTTATCTTCCCATCGCCACTGGTAGAGAATACAAACGCCCGTTTTTGTGTCATAGGCGGCAGCGTCTCCACAAACTGGAGGAGCGTCTTGTGGTGTTTCCCGAAATAGATCCCGGACCCGAACCCGATCAGGTCATATGTTGCGAGCGTTTCGGGTTGCGCATTCCCGGTGTGGATATGGTCTGCTTCCAGCTCTTCTGCCATCACCTTTGCCACTTTTTCGGTATTCTGGTGATGAACTGAGGTATAGACAATCAACGTTTTCATGGGGGCTATCCATCCTTGTATAGTATAAGCTATGTTTTTATATTCACATCAGAGGTTAGAATCTTTGGGATATATTTTAATGATTCATTATCAAATACAGCGCTTCCTCCACACCCCTGAATGCGTCAAGAGCTCCGTGAAAACGGGAAACAGTTCCCCTGTTTCAGAACACGATATCTTCTTTTGCAAACCTGACTTTCTGCATCGGTTTGTCAGCCGCGTACCCCACCGGGCAGAGCATTGTCGGGACGAGGGGCGGGGGGATCTTCAGGATCCGGGAAAACTCTTTGGGGTCGAACCCTCCCATCGGGCAGGAATCAAAACCGAGTGATTTTGCACCGTTCAGGGCATTGCCCAGCGCAAGATAGGTCTGGGCCTGCGACCATGCCAGTTTCTGCTCCGGTGACATGGTCTGCGTGAACTTGGTCGCCATCCCAACGATCATCTTCTGCATCTCTTCCGGTGCACCACTCTTTTTTAACAGGGTCCCGAGCCTCCTGATGAGGCTGTCGTAATCGGGATCTGCACAGAACACCAGCAGGTGCGAACAGCTCGTGACCTGTTCCTGGTTATTTGCCGCAGGCTTGAGCTGCTCTTTTACTTTCTGGTCGGTGACCAGTTTGATCTTCCATGGCTGGAGGTTTATCGCTGACGGGGCAAACCGCACCATCTCTAAAAGCTCGTTGATCTTGGATTCAGGAATCTTTCTGCCGTCAAACTTCTTGGTCGCATACCGCGACTTCACAATCTCTGCAAACTCCATAGAGGCAACACTCCCTACTGTATGCGAGTGGTTTTCTGTGTTTCACTATTTATAGGTAATTCGCGAACGGGAGTGCGGGGAAAATAAATGACCTTCGTCCAACGTGTGGCCCGGGTATTTCGTGAAGCAAAGTGTGGTGAGGTGAATAGAGTGGATGGTATCCGGGATACGGTTTGTGTAACGATATGAAGGTCCCCCATGCGCTGAGGGAGCGTGCGGCAATGTTGGGGGTGGGAAAGAGTGTCAGGTCGGGATGGTTACAAGGGTTAACAAAAAGGTTGTCCCGGGCCCGGATTTTTTAGAATCGTTTAGATCCCGGTCCCGCGTTCGATGATCCGGACATAATCGGCAAAGAGATATTTCTTATACCGTTTTTTCCCGGTAATTTCTTTGAGAATTCCCAGCTTTTCAAACTGGTTTACCAGATCATACGCGGGCTGGTGACTAATGCCCAGTAATGAACTGATGTCTGAGACCGTGACAACCGGTTTTGAAAAAAGGAGATCGAGGAGCCGGACAGCACTCAGGCCCCCGACATTATTATGGACAAGCATATCGAGGAGTTTTTCTTTCAGGGTGATAATCTCCCGTGCATTGGCGAGTGCTTCATGGGAGACTTCGATGATCCCGCGAAGGAAAAATTTCAGCCAGGATTCCCAGTCACCTTCTAACCGGATTTCCTGGAGGAGTGAGTAGTATTCTTCGCGGTGGGTTTTTAAGTAAATGCTCAGGTACAGGAGCGGGCGGGCAAGAATTCCTTTCCAGCAGAGGTAAAAGGTGATGAACAACCGCCCCATCCGGCCATTTCCGTCAATGAACGGGTGGATGGTCTCGAACTGGGCATGCACGAGCCCTATCTTGATCAGGGGCGGAATCCTGTCGTCTGCGGTGATGAACGCTTCGAGATCTTTTAATAATTCCGGCACTTTTTCCGGGGGTGGGGGGATGAATGCTGCAGAGTAGATGGTTGAACCTTTCGGGCCGATCCAGTTCTGGACGGTGCGGATCTTTCCCGGTTCTTCTTTTCCACCCCTTGTTCCTTTGAGCAGAATATGGTGGATCTCCTGCAGGATCTCTAAGGAAAAGAGCTCGCGGCTGGTCCGTGCAAGCCCGTCATCCATTGCCCGGATATAATTGATAACTTCTTTAACCTCATTGATATTATCCGTGGGGACCATATCGGCTTCGAACTGGAGAATGCCCTGGAGCGAAGCCTGTGTTCCCTCGATCTGGGAACTGAGCAGGGCCTCTTTTTTCACGTACATGGCGACAAAGAGATCTGCGTTGGGGAGAACGGT
>JAPKXT010000006.1 GCA_026394695.1 Methanoregula sp. | reverse complement strand
GACAGCGTTGCCTGCCGCTGGTCAAGATACTTTGCATCACTTTTTTTATTATACGGGTTTTCTGCCCGCTCGGTAGTGTAAAAGACCAGCTGACCGATCGGCATGCCGGCATAGACTTTTACCGGGCGCGAGTTGACGTTTGCCATCTCGAGCGTGATGGTGCCCCGGAAACCGGCATCGATCCAGCCACCGGTCTGGTGGAGGGTGACCCCGAGCCGGGCGATGCTCGATTTACCCTCAATCGTGGCAACGATGTTGTCGGGGAGTCCGATACATTCCAGCGTCTCGGCAAGAACAAACTGCCCGGGATTGAGGACGAACGAATCTGCATGCACCTCTTCAATGCCCGAAGATACGCTGTCCTTGTTATAGGGGTCTATAACCTCACTGCTACCGGTATACCAGACAAAATGGTTCCCAAGGCGGATGTCGAGAGAATTCGGTTGCACCAGTTTCGGGTCGTACGGATCAATTTTGACAGAGCCCCGGGCGATGCGGTCCAGGATCTGCCAGTCCACGAGAATCATTGCCTACACTATTAAGTGCTGATGGGTCATTAGGGCTTTGTCATACTGAAGGCTACCGGGTACATGGACCAGAATACATCCCAGGGCAAGGATTGAGCTATCAGTACAACATCATTCTCTTTTGACAGACTATTGGAATTATTTTTTTAGGAATATTATTCTGGAAACCACTGAAATAATTCCTGCAGGGACTCTACTAGGTTCATGGTTTTGACAAAAATTTTTCCCCTCAATGCGATAGTAAAACAGAATCCGGGCCAAGGGTAAGGGAATAATCAGCACTCTTGAATCTGGTGAGTATTCTTATCTCCCCTCCCGATTCCCTTGTAGACCCACCCGTCCTGTATGAATTGGTCCGGGTCTACCATGTTTCGTCCGTCAATTATGACAGGGCGCTTTTTCCCCATCAGCTCCTTCATCTTCACCGGATCCAGAGAGCGGTATTCCGAATGAGCAGTAAAGATCACTACCGCATCGGATTCCTGTAGTACTACATCGAGATCTGTCTCTATACTGACCCCCGGGTAGTGCTCCACATAAGGGTCATGAACGGTTATTTCCGCTCCCTGTTCCTTCATAAGGTCGTGGTATACCTCCGAAGGGGTGTTCCGGGCATCGTCCGAGTTCGCAATGAATGCCCAGCCAAGGAGGGCAATCCGCGTCCCGTCCGTCTTTTGTCCTGCACGTTCCAGACCTGATAAGGTGAGGTTCACCATATGGCTGGGCATGAAGTCGTTGATATTCCGTGCGAGGGTGAAGAGCGATTCTTTTCCCTGCGGATAATCAAGCAGGCCTGCACCGAGTATTTTTACCCCCCGTTCCAGGTGGTACGTGTCCTTGGTGAGGCAGTGGCCCCCCACGCCTGCCCCAGGCCAGAGGATCGCCCTCGTCACGTTTTCCTCTTTCAGGCTGGCGACTCCTTCCCGGACATCATAGACATTAATCCCCATTGCTTCGCAGTACAGGGCAAGTTCGTTTACGGCTGCGATCTGGAGGTCCCGGAATGTATTTTCGGCCGTCTTGGTGACTTCGGCAGCGGTCGCTGACATAGGGATGATTCTCCCTTTTGTTAGCACCGGGGTGTAGAATTCTGTTGCCCGTGCTGTGGAGATCACATCGATGCCTCCGACGATCCGGTCATATTCGCGGATATTCCTGATAAGTCGTCCTACCATCACCCGTTCCGGTGCATGGGCGAGTGCGAAATCTCTGCCTGCAATCATACCGGACTCTTCTTCGAGTAGTGTTTTCGCAAGACCTGTTGTAGTACCAGGGGTTATGGTCGATTCGAGGACGACAAGCGTCCCTTCATCTATATATTTCCCTGTAATACGGATACCGTCGATAAGTGCGGAAAAGTCTGGAACAAGGCCTATACGGTCGACGAAGGGTGTTTGGATAGTAATTGTGACTGCGTCCAATTCCGCAATTTTTGAAAAATCTGTGGTGCAGGTGAATTTTCCTTCGCTGACTACCTTCTTCAGGAGATCCTCAAGATCCGGCCCCTCCCGCTTCAACGGGCTCTCTCCCTGGTTGAGCATCCGGATTTTATATCCGGACCTCTTCGAATCGCGCTGGAA
>JAPKXT010000049.1 GCA_026394695.1 Methanoregula sp. | reverse complement strand
GATCCGGCAGGGAAGATTAATTCCGGAAGAAAAGATCATGAAGAAGTACGGTGTTGAATGAGTTTGTACCGGGTAAAATATACCCCCCGGGCAGATCGCGACCTTAGCAAACTCAAACCGGAAATCGCAAAAAAAGTCGTTGGTGCGGTCCACACTATCCGGGAATCCCCCTACCAGTATATCAAAAAAATGAAGGCATCAAACCCTCATCACCCGATCTATTCTCTCAGAGTCAACAGAGATGTCCGGGCCCTGCTTTCTATCCACGATGATCTGCTGGTCATCCATGTCCTCGAAGTCGAACACCGGAAACATTCATATCGGGATTTTTAGGAGAGGTTTTCATTTCTCACGTTCTGATTCTACGATGTGGATCTGCACCGGAAATCCCAACAACTCATAGACCCGCATATCTGTAATGAAGTCACCCCACCAGTCCCGTTGTCACACCGAGAAGGATGAGCATGCCTGCACCAAAACAGGAGATGAGCAATCCTGATACACGGTTGATCAATCCAAGGTTTTTCACGCTGATACGGGAACGCACTGAACCAACAGACCCGCAGAGGAGGACCCACCATACCGCAGATCCGAAAAAAAACCCGGCCACAAATTCCGTTGCAGGCAGAAATGTAGTGCCGTGAATTACAACCCCGAACCCGGGCAAAATTACCAACAGGAAAACAAGGGTCAGAGGGTTCGCAACCGCAATGGCAACCATGGACAGGTAATCCTTAAGGTACGTCTCATGCTCACTCTTTTCGCTGACACCTGCAGGTACTGACATGAAAATCCGTATACCAATGAGGACCAGGATAACGCCGGCAAGAAAACGGAATAGAGATTGCTGGGTGATGATCAGCCCGGAGACAACGGTAAGACCAAGAACGGTGATTGCAGCATAGAATGAATCGGCAGTCGAAACACCAAGACCGGAAATGATGCCATGGAATCGCCCGTCTGCAATCGTCCGCTGGATGCACAAAAGCGAGATAGGACCTACGGGTACGGCAAGGGTAAGACCTATAATAATACCCTGGATAAAGAAACTGAGATCCACACGGCACCTTACAGGATATGATAATCTTTGTCAGGACCGGTATCAGGAGCACCCGGTGTGTTCATTGTAGTTCTTCCGGGCCGATACACGACATGAGGTGAGATTATCTTATCAATACCTGTTGATTGTTTTCTGTCATCAATGTTGCATACACAATTTTTTTAAAGAGGGGGAATACCCGGTGATATGGACCAGGAAATCACAACAAAAGACCGGGACCGGACAGAGAGGAACAATTACACGCACGAAGACCCGGAAAATCTGGTCTCAGGTTCTCTTTTTCTGGCATCCGGTCTCTGACATGGTTGGAAATAACTTTTATTTTATTTACCGTCTGTCTTCACGGCTTCTTCTGAGCTGTTTGGCAAGCTGCCGATCAACCTGGCTACGCTGGCAACTGACATATACTCGTTTTCAATAGTATCCTTCATGTCTGTGTATCTTCTGACCAACCCCTTCAGGAATAGTCTGGATATCGTTGCGTAGTACTATGCATTTCGCTGGTTTCACGCACAAATGCGATGCCCCGCTGCCGGCATACATGACACCCGTACTGTTGTGCTTTGAGAGAACTATGCGGGGAAGGACCGACTTTGCAAACAAGAGGATCGTTGTGCCCTTTGCACCTGCAAAGGTAAACCGGTCACCTTCAATGGTAAAGGTTCTTGCCTGATTGAGGAGCGCAAGGCAGGTGCTCTCCTGCGAATCACACCCGGTGTGCCGCAATGCATCATCGTTGACCCGGCCGGGCCGATCGAAAGCGATGTTCCCGTCATCGTAGTATGTTGTATTCTTTGAGCGGTTCGATCCGACCAGCTCTGCATTCACCCGTTCAGCAAGGGCAGTCGCAACCTTCTGCGTGTGCCATCTCCAGAAAAAAATACGCGAAACGAATGGCCATGGGGTATCCCTTCATGGAATAATATGCCCCTGCAATAAAAGACCTGGGGGAGCGGGAACAGGGCTTTGACACGAGAGCAGGAGTGAGGGGAAAAATGTTTGAAGGGGGGTGATATTACACCTGGTTAAGGAAAGAAAAATCATCATCAATGATGGTGTACTGGTCTCCTGAGGTCATCATCAGGACAACGATAACACGATCGATCAGAGTGGTTCCCATAAGTGTCACGGTCTCGCCCATAACGGGATTGTCCCGGGTTCCCTGTTCCGTGATACAATCCGACCGGATGACCGTGACATTCATCCGTTTGACCATCCCCAGCCCTTTTCCACCATCGAAAACAATGTCAATAGTGGGGTTTTCTGTATTCGGATTACGGTTGACCGTGACACTTACGGATTCAAATTCCGGCACGGTCTGTGTTGGCCCGGGTATGAGTTCACATGTCTGATCCAGCGGCGGGATTGCAGGTTGTGTTTGCCGGGTTTGCTGGGATGAAGTGCCGGGGACCGCCGGGGGGGTGGGCGTGGCAGGTGATGGGGATGATGACTGGACGCACCCTCCGATAAGAACGCAGAGTACGAGTGTAATGGGAATGATGACGAGGAAGGCTTTTTTCATGTCAAGGAATCTGTACCAACGCAGATTTAATTCTTATCTATTCCCCGCTTTGTCCTGATATCAAAAATCATGGCGATTCCACAACTCCGGTGAAGAATCCGGAATGTGACCGGTCGCATCACCTTCCTTTTAGGACGGTTATGCAGAAGAGATTACCTTTCAAAATGCGAGGGGAGGGATTTGAACCCGCGAACCCCTTCGGGAACGGATCTTGAGTCCGTCTCTGTTGACCAGGCTTAGATACCCTCGCTCAGAATAATATGGGTTTCAGGATAGTAAAAGACTTTGACAATAAAAGGATCTTATTCCAAGATAGTTTAATAAATTTTGAGTCCGTCTCTGTTGACCAGGCTTAGATACCCTCGCTCAGAATATCATTTGTTTTTTTGGATAGTAAAAGGCTTTGAGATTTAATGAGTACTCTCTTATGCCAATCCTGGTCAACAAACCTTAAGTCTATCGCCGTTCACCACACTTTACTATCCCGGCGTTATGAGGGATAATGGTGGTGACAGGGATAAAGAAGATCGCTGATCACCAGATAAGTCCTGACAGGAAACCGCTGAACACCGTTTATCTTCTGGGGGATATTTATCATAACACCGGTTATTCATGGTGGCCATTTACCGGCTCCACAACCGCACAATTTTTACACTCCTCACACTCGAACTCCAGTGTGGAATGGTGAATGTGGTACTTTTCCAGCTGCTCCTTGATCTCCCGTTTCATTTTCTCGATCCCTGAGATCTCCCGCTCGCAGGAATAGACGTGGGCATCGAGCACATTAATGTCAGAACTGAGACTCCAGATGTGGACGTGGTGCACTCCTGCAACGCCATTGACCGACGTAATGTCCGTGATGACAGCGTCAAAGTCTACAGATCGCGGTGTGAACTGGAGAAGGATGGCGACGGTCTCGCGGAGAATACCGGCAGCCGAGATAACGATCAGTACTGCAATGAGGCCGGAGAGGATGGGATCGATGATCACCTGCCCGGTAAATAAAATCCAGACCGCA
Organism: Methanoregula sp.; assembly: GCA_026394695.1. Lineage (GTDB taxonomy): Archaea > Halobacteriota > Methanomicrobia > Methanomicrobiales > Methanospirillaceae > Methanoregula. Next base: position 7,375 of record JAPKXT010000049.1, on the reverse strand, counting down.
GCTGCAATCACCGCAACAGATGAAACCGCATCTCCAATGACATGCAGGAAAGCACTCTTTACATTGAGGCTATGGCTGCCATGCAGCAGGAACGCGACCGCGATGTTGGCGATAAGACCGATCACTGCCACGGCACCCATGAGACCGCTCTGTATTGGTGCCGGGTTCAGCGCCCGGTGGTACGCTTCCCACAGGATACCCGCACTCACCGCGATGAGCAGCAGGGAGTTGATAAATGCAGCAAAGATCTCCGCACGGTGAAACCCATAGGTTCGTTCCTTCGTGGGGAGCTGTGCGGCAAGCGTGATTGCACCGAGGGAGAGGAGGAGCGCCAGCACATCGCTGAACATATGGCCGGCATCGCTGACCAGCGCAAGCGAGCCCGAGAGCAGGCCGCCGGCTAGTTCGACTATGAAAAAGAGGAACGTGATGACAAGTGCCAGTTGTAAGGATTTTTTATAATCCCGGTGCGTGTGAACCATTCTGTAGTGAATGGATGTTAGTGGGGAATTAAAAAAAGGTATACATAGGGAATCATCAGGAAACTGCGACTCTGCTTCAATCAGGGGGGAACGTACAGACGGATCCCCACGGGTTCTTTAACCATGGGTACGCCTTGGGATCACATAAAATCAGACAGACCCAGCTGCTGCTGCTTCTCTTCGCCAAATGTGGACGTGATGGCAAGTTCAAGCACCTCGACACGCTGCTTGGTGTACTCAGATACCTTGTATTTCCTGCAGATCTCCCGGGACATCTCAAGATATTTCTTCACCGAGCCTTCGTGCACGGTTGGGATAATATTGCCGTTGCAGACACCCTTACCCTTAAACTTCGTGCATTTACCGGCAAGCGGCATCCGCCGGTAACTCGTGTTGCATTTGGTGCAGCGGAACTTCTGCTTGGAGAACGCAGAGAGATTGCCCATCAGGTCGGGGATGAAATGGGTGGAAAGTACCCGTTCTGCAACATCATCGGCATCAACCGCTCGTATCTTTTCTGCAAGGACAAGTTCTGCTTCAAGTTTTTCAGTCATGGACTTGAGCTGGGTGTACATAGATTCGATCGGCCCGGCGGAGATATCCGAAGTGTCATGGGTGAACTGGAACCCTTCGAGTTGTGCGGGTGTCCCAATCCTCCGGTCAACACGATCAATAAGACTGGCGATCATTTTCGGTTCGACACAGGTAAGTGCACTCAGGTAAAGTTCCAGGGGATAGTGATCGCAGACATCGACATTCAGGGCTTCCTTATCAATTTCCGCAGGATCAATCCTGCTCGTCAGCACCAGCGGGGCATCCATCGAACCTCCCCGGCTCTGGGGCAGGAATGAGCGCGAAAAGTTGATCAAGCCGTCAAGAAGCAGCATAATGCAATCCTCATCGCCATCGCACTGTCCGGTAAAGATTCCATTCGCGACAAGCGTGTGGTCATCTGCAACCGTCAGGCAGTATACTCTCTCTTCAGGAGAGGGCACCGTTTCAACGGACCGGATATAATCGGCAATTACATGTGCACCTTCGAGTACCGGGACTGCATCACCGCTTTTTAGTTCCATCGCCCGGATCTTCCGAAGGTACGTCGTGTCCCAGACCAGCATCGCATGATCAGGGGTGACCGCGATCTCTTTCCCGAGGGCTGTAGTGAACCGGAGCAGTGTTGAGGGGGAGCGGTGGATGGATACAGAAGTGATCCTGCGGATATGCTGGATCCCGCCTGTATCAACGGTCTTTGTGTAATACGGCTGTACCGGATCGGCGTAGTATGTCCCAAGCCTGTCGATGCCCGGCCGGCTGACATCAAAATTTTCAAGTACAAATTTACGCAAAGGTGTTTTGTGCCAGCACTTCCCGTTATATACCTCAACTTCTGTATCGCCGAAAAAACAGTTCCGGCGCTTGGCCGCATGGAAAAACGGGTGGGCATAGCCGACATTTGCCCGGGTGAACCCGACAATCCGGGCAAGCACACCGGCGCTCGTGTGGGGGGCAAGCCCGATAACAAGGTGTCCTACAAGGTCAGCAGGTTTTTTAACGTTATAGAAGGGTTCAAGTCCATAGCATTTGACCAGCAGGTCATCCATGAACTGCGCCACGTTCACCATGTATTCAGCGCATGAGTCAGAGATTAACAGGTCCTGCGGGCGCAACTCAACAACCTGCGACCCATTCTGGAGATCGTATCCCCAGGTATCCTTAACATACCCGAGCGAACGGAGTTTCTCAACAGAAACCCCGACCTCGTTGGGACGGATGTGTGTAAGCGGCAGGTCGATCATATCAAACCGCGTGGTCCCATCCTTGAAAACATAGATGTTCCGGATTGCCCGCAGGATTCCCTTCTCCATCGCCTCCACTGCTTTTTCCCGGGAGATCACCCCTTTTACACCCTTCACGAGTGCTACACTGTCAGGTTTTAACCCCAGCCGCTCCATGGCCTTTATATACTCCGCTTTCATGTTCAGGGATATTCTCTGGCTGCAGGTTGTCGGGAGATTGCAACCGGGACAGCGCTCCAGAAGTGTTTCTCTATGGCATTTGGGACAAGTCGTAATCGCAATGGAATGTGCCCCGCACTTCTCACACCGGTTGGTGTAGGTGATCTCGTGGCATCCCTTGCACCGCCGTCTTCCCACCTCAATTTCGATGATCCCTCCTTCCTTCTGGAAATCGATATCGGTGATGGTTTCATCCACTTCAGCGACATGGCCGGATGCAGACTGGAACGACCTGCGGGAACCTCCTGCGTCACCGAGCGGGAAAAGGACATGGGGGGGAGGGTTCATCTTCCGGGGTTTGGATTTTCCCGGTCTTCCCATCCGACCGCCAATCCGCGTCCCTGCCCGGGACCGGATCTTTATCCCGGAAAGATGCATAACAAGATTCAGCGGTGTATCAACAGGGGCAGTATTCCATACCGCTTCCCGTTTCCGCAGGTTTTCATCAAGCCCAAGACAGGTGATGAACATTCGCCATGTTCCGACCTGTATCGTTCCTTCGCGCACCTCATGCGGAAGGAGCAGTTCTTCAAGAATGGTTTTTGTTGATGGTTCGTTGGGAATCTGCAGGAATCCCCCGGTAATTCTTCCCTGCCGGGAAACAGCGTCAGCAAGTGCCCGGATCTGCTCAACAGAAAGATCGTCCCAGAACCACGTGTACGCAGGATGGAGATATCCTCCGGCACTCGCAAGAGCAAGGGCTTCTTCTTCGTTTTTTGGCGGTTTTACGCCAGCTTCAGCTTCAAGCAGCCACCACTCCTCGCAATAGCCACAGGGTACAAGGGGGTGATTGTTCTCCAGGAATTCACCAAACGAGATGAGGATCTCACCCACATCAAGGATCCTTTCAATACCGGGCCCGAGGTTTTTCGCTGTCGCTTCGTCATCAATCCGCAGCACGTCACCGTTTTGCATTCGCACGGTTGGTCCTTCAATCGAATCAACCGGTACTACCCCGCACGCCTTGCCCGGGCGCTCGGTCTTCATCTGGGTACCAACTGCGAGAAATTCACCGAGGATATACAGTGTTGCGGGATTGAGCCCCGCTGCAGCAAATCCCGTATTGCGCGACCTCCCGTAACGGAGCCTGAACCCTCCTTTGCGCATAGGATAGGAAAAGACCGGTCTTCCCCCGATCAGGTCGCGGAGATACTTGTCAAGGGGTTTGATGCTGACCGTTCCTTCATCTGTTTTGTTCTTGATGAGTTTGCCCAGCCAGTCCCAGCCGTCCATCTTCATCATTTCAACTTTGCTCTTGAGTTTGGGAGCCTTCCCGGCAATCCCTTCCGCAAGAACAAGTGCCATGCCGCCACGTACCGTGTTTGTCTCCACCCGCGAAAGGTTGCGGTGCCCCGAAACTTCTTCCTTTTCGGTCGCTTCCCCATCAATACAGACCGGGCAGTTTTCGACAATGAGCCGGATTTCCTGTTCGCTGGGCAGGTACTGGAGGTTCATGATGGTGTTGTATTGCCGGATCTCCTCGATATACCGCTCAACTTCTTCCTGGCGGGGATAGTAACGGCTGATACCCAGCTGCCGGCGCACATAATCACCAACGAGCACTGAGAGAGCCTGCGCAGTCCCCCCTGCACTGCGGATTGGTCCTGCGTAATATATTTTCAGGTACTCGCTGCCATCATCGTTCTTACCGAGTCCGACTTTTGCGATCCCTTCGGTTGGTGCCGCAACTACACCTTCAGTCAGAAGCGCCATTGCAGTACGGATGGCATGGTCAAGAATCTGTTCGTTTGTGGTCTCGCCAAACTTACAGGCTACAAAATCATCACCAATGCGCAGGGCAACTTCTTCCCGGGACATCTGGGATTCCAGCTCGCGTATACGCCCTGCCACACCCTTAATCCCCAGAAGTGCTTCAACCCGGTCTGCAAGGTCACTGGCAATGGGAATCTCAACTTCGGTTGAAGGGTCAAGACCATGGAGACGGGCTTTTTTGGCTATCGCTATTGCGAAAAGAAGTTCGTCCATCAGCGACTTTTCATAAGCTTCCATCGCTGGCGAAAGCACAAGCATACCGGTAGGATTTTCGTGGGAGCGGATTTATCTGTTCGGGTTATGGAATTTGATAAAGTGGGTGGATACCTGAAACGTGATGGATGGTTTATTCTTCATTTTTCATGGTATTCAGCATTGCAGGAAGCCCCGTTTCGCCCATCTGCCAGAGGGTAAGGGTAGCACAGGACCTGATAATGTCATCAGCGTCGTCAAGTCGCCGGGTGAGGGGCCCGACTGCGGGTTTTCCGATCCGGCACAGAGCACGGGAAAGAAATCCCCGCAGGTCCCGGTCATCGCTTGCCATCGCATTGATCATGGGTTCGATTGCAGGAATTCCAATGGTCCCCAGTGCTGCCGCTGCAAATCTCCTGAACTCATTCCCCGGATGGACACTCATTGCCGAAATCAGGGGCTCGACTGCGGGAGCACCGACACCGGACAGTGCAAGCGCTGCATACCAGCGATGATCGTTGTCAACTGCCTCAGCAAGTGCCTGGATGAGCGGTTGGATCGCGGGTTTGCCAATATCGCCAAGCGCCTTCACGGACTGGTGGCGTATATCAATTGAGGGATCATCGAGGGCAGTGATAAGCCGGTGAATTTTTATATCCGTGAGGATCGATCCTCCATGGTACACATCTCCTTTCCCATTATTCTCTTATCTGGTATTTTCATTTGTTTGAAGGCTCCCGTTCCGAAGTTTTATTATAACAGGCTTAATTGAAGGAACCAGAATTGCGTCAAGTGCATCCGCTATCGCTTTACGTTCGTCTTCTTCTGCATTCCCGAGGAGCTGGACGAGCGGTTGGATCGCGCCGGTATCCTGTAATTCACCAAGAGCCGTGACAACTTCAAGTCTCGCAGCTCCATCGGAAAATTTTAAAAACTGCAACAGTGGTTCTAATGCAGGCTTTCCTATTGCGGCCAGCGCTGCAGCAGATTCCGCACGGACATTTTCATATGTATCGGCAAGTGCCCGGATTAGAGGTTCGATAGCTCGTGGGTTATGAATCTTCCCAAGGGCAATGGCAGCACCCCAGCGAAGATTCCCGTCACCTTCACGGAGTGCATAGATAAGTGGGTCAACAGCCGGTTCTCCGAGCATGCTAAGAGCATATGCTGCACGGCCCCTGACAAACCGGTCATTATCGCAGAGGAGAGTGATGAGAGGGGTAATCGCTCTCGGATCACCAATCTCACCAAGGGCGATCGCCGCTTTCCACCGCACATCATCATCATCGTGCCGCAGTGCCCCGATAAGAGCCTCAACGGCAGGCGCTCCTATTTTCGAGAGGGCTTCTGCTGCTTTCCATCGGACCCCGCTCAATTCATCGTTTTTCAATGCAGCGATCAGGGGCTCCACCGCACCGGGGTCCCCGATATCCCCAAGCGCCCCCGCAGCTTCATACTGAATATCCGGGTCCCTGTGGTTCAAAAGGCGGATAAGTCCCCTGACATCCTGTGCAGCTTTCATCCGGGTGATACTGCCACTGGAGGAGAATACATTCCTGATCTGGTCGAACAACGAGATGCCTGATAAAAGAATAAAAAGAAGAGTTTTTCTGCTCATACGTGAGGTTGCATTGACACGGGCAGGGATCATCTCTTGTAATTATTACGGTGAACAGGATAAAAAGATCGTGGGCACGAGATCCAATCGGGTTTCCGAATACTGGCTGTATCTCTGGGTGGAATCTTCCTTCCGGCAGCAGGAAAGTATATATCTCCCTCTGAGGGATTACACACATTGATCACATTTTGGATGTCAAGAGTATGACACGCGATATCAATAATAAAATTGGGAAATTGAAAGATATGGCAATAGGGAGGTGCAGGGAGCGGATAGAGCAGGCGGCATGCAGGGCAAAGGAATTAATGAATAAACCAAAATCTGAACGACAGAAAGAGGAAACTACAAATTACACTCAGCCTTCCGGGATTACATCATTTTTAAAAAAAAGGCACGGGCTGTAACTCCTGTGAAACAGGGAGAAGGATTTTTCACTGCTGCAGGATATTTTAGGACAGAGTGAGGAGACTAACCATCAAACCGGGTGTGGTGGTTGAAAAAATCTGATGCAATCCTTGCCATATTTTAGTCTGGAAACCTGCCTGGTGAACCTGACCTCCTTTTTAGTTCCTCTCCTCGTTCTTAAAGAACCAACGAATAGTTCAGACCTCATCAACAAGGAGATAAAAATGCGTGTGGAATTGCAGGAGCACGGGTCATTCCACCAAATTCCCGGTGCCAGGTCTGTCAGCAGTTCTGCTTTATTGCTGCCTTTTTCTTGCGTTCAATAATCTTTTTGACCTTTTTTAACCGGAAGAGATCTTCGCGCTCCCGTTCGTCAATGGCGTTTTTGATATACTTTGCCTGTTTTTTAATTCGGGGATCATTATCTGCTCAAGGGCGTTCACCCTTCTCCGGGTTATCTGGATCTCCCCCCCAAGCCTTTTTAGGGAAGTCTCAGTCTCTGAAAGCTCGATGATCAGATCCAGTTCCATCTCAAACTTTTCAGCTGCCTCGTCGATCCTCCCGCTCACCCCTATGATACTGTATCCCCTCTCAAGGACGCTCTTTGAGACCCTCTTTTTTTCGATCACCGGAACCGCAATCCCCATGATGTTCTTCCCCCTTATGTCGAGTGACAGCCCCCTTCTTGTTGCAAAGGAGGCGGACTTTAATGTGACCGGGTCGTCAACAGCAAGGGCTGTCAGGAGCGAGCGCTGTGCCGTGGCGGCAACGATTTCCAGCTCATCTCGCGATTTCGAGACCGACTCCATGATATGGAAGAATTCCCGGATGAGTACATCCATCTTCTCCCGCAGCAGATCCTTCCCCTGCTCTGCGAGCTTAATCTGTGC
>JAPKXT010000066.1 GCA_026394695.1 Methanoregula sp. | reverse complement strand
GTGGAATTCAAACTCTATCTTATCAAAGAATTCCAGCGGCTCAAAGATGAAGAGCGTAAACAGCTCGGCTGGGATATCCGGCGCAATCTGGCAAAGATTAATTACCGGATCCATACGGATGCGATTAAGGAGAATCTGATACCTGCTGAACTGACCCGGCAGCAGATTAACACTATTTACGCATCCGAAGCGGATGTGCTCAACATGGCATTATTCGGTGTCACTGCAAAAGGTTGGCGGGAGGCAAACGTAGACAAGACCGGAAATATCCGGGACTATGCCAACATCTCACAGCTTGTGTGCCTCTCCAATCTAAAAAAATCTGAATGCCTTGTTTATAAATGAGAATCTTTCGCAGCATGAATGGCTTGTGAAGATGAATACTATCGCGATTCACCAGATGAAGCTCCTGACTGATGATACGGGAATCAGGAAGATCGGGGGAAAGGTGTAGTCAGGAACGAGCGGAGTTTTTTTAGTTGCGGAACGGTTGGCCAACCCCAGAGTAGAAACGTAAATTGTTGTGGTTGTGGGATGAGGAAAAGGGGGGGTTTGGGTATGCCGGTTTTCAGGGACCTGATTTTGTGAATAATGGCATAGGGTATGAAAAAGCATAGAGGGAACAGGCCCGGGTTGGGCTCCGTTTCCCCGTTCCAAGGAGTCTTTTGGCACTAATTCAGCAAAAAACAGCACTATTGTTTTGGGAATCACTCGGTTCTCTGTCCGTTCGGTTATCGGGGGTTATATTGCAGCTGAAAATCACCGCTAATAGCACCTATCGGGAGGCAAAACTCAGGGTCAGATGGGCTGGGAGATGGGATGGGAGTTGTGGAATGGGGAAAAGGGGGGGTTTGGGGGTGGTTTTTGGATTTTATCATAGAAATATATGCAGAAGACGGGTAATACAATTTTAATTTACAAAAAATGGGGGATTATAACGCGATACTTTTTAATGCCCGGCATATAAAGGATTAATACAATTATCATGGCACCATCATCAGTTCCTCGTCCGGTTCAAACCGTATCTCGTCTATTGACTGAGAAACGGGCAGGGACTCCCAAAAAATCCCGCCGGACCACCAAAGGAATTTTCGGACTATTGAAGGGCTGGACGATTGACAGTCAGACCCTCAGTGACGAACTCAAAGACTGATCATGGTAAGCTTTTTTGCCGATACTTATGCGATAATTGAGCTGCTCAAAGGTTCCCCGGCCTACCGTCAGTATAAAACCGCCGTGCTCGTGACGACTGAATTTAATCTTTGTGAGTTTGCTTATGCAGTGACCCGGGACTACCCGGATACTGCCGAGGAAATCTGTTCGCAGGTCCGGCTCAGCATGCGGCTGTCCCATCCAGGTGACCATGAGTATCTCCGTGCAGCTGCCATGCGACGGACATATTCACAGGAGAAACGAAAATTTTCATTGATAGATTGTGTCGGATATTCTGTTGCGGAGTCGCTTGCTATACCTTTCCTGACCGGTGATAAGGAGTTTGAAGATCTGCTCAATGTGGAATATGTAAAATAACGGAGCAGTATAAGGGAGTTTTTCAAAGAAGGGCTAATTAGGGGGTTTTGCGGATCGGGATTTTTGGAATCGATGCAGGGAGATACATTCGGCTCATGGTTAATCTCCCCAATTCGGGCTTATTTTGGCAAAAGAAGAGGATCCGGATCACAGCAGGTCGCGGAAATTCGCGAATTTTGATCACTTTTTTTGAGATCTCGGACTATCGGGGTTTTCAGACGAAAATGACTCTATTATGAGCCTGAAAAATGACCCTAACAGACCCTTTTGGATGGCCGATCGTCTTTTTTATGGGCTGGGGGATGAGGAAAAAAGGGGGGGATTGGTGGGGTAATTTTATGAACCTGTCACGTGATGTACCGGGGGAGTGTGATTTTTAGAACTATTCATCTGTCGGTTATTATGCCAGCATCCATGAAGACTGACCAGTCATTTACAAAAAACAAAAATCGTTTATCGGGACGAGAAAAATTTATACTCCCCTTAAAAAGCACAGTCTTTAAAAAAGGGAACCGGAACCCCGCCGATGCCGTATCTACTTCATCGGAACAGGGTAATATACATCTCCCGTGCCGGGGAGAGGTATCGTGGTGATCGTCTTATTGATATCGTCAAGCGAATTTGCCTTGATCTGTTTTGAAGACATCGTGTAGAGGACATTACCGATATAGAGGGAACGCTTTACATCTGACGTCGAGCTGCCGTAATAATAATAGCCGTTGTCGCCGGTTCCATGCTGGACCGTACCCCGGAGGGTAAAGCCGGTCTGCGGGGTGAGGCCGAATACGTACGCCCCGTACCATACCTGCGGCTGGGTAGTGTAATAATCCCCTTTTGTGACCGGGTATGCAGTTACCGCCATGACCGGGATCACCAAGAGGTTCTTTGCCTTATCAAAGAGGAACGCGTGGTGATCAGTGAGAGCTGCCGAATCAGAGCCTGCATCACCGATCTGCACTTTGTCGAGTTGTTTCGGGTTAGCCACATCAGAGACATCGAAGAGGGCAAGCTTGACCCCGCTCACAGAGACACCGCCCCACTCGTTGGTCGTCGTTTCCTTGCCGATGCCGATGATATGTGTCGCATCATACGGGTGCAGGTAATCGGAATATCCGGGTATCTTCAGTTTTCCGAGAATCTTCGGGGTTTCCGGTGTTGAGAGGTCGATCACAAAGAAGGGGTCAATCCGCTTGAAGGTTACCATATAGAGCCGGTCGCCGATGAACCGTGTCGAATAGATCGATTCCTGTTCAGCAATATGGGTTAAAGAACCGATCGTGGTCATCTTCCCGTCCAGGACAAAGACATTGTTGTAGGTGTATTGCCCGGATTGGGTGTAGATACTGGATGTGGTCGCGAGGCGGAGATTGTTGTTGTATTCATCCATCGAGAACTGGTTGTCCAGGGTACCCGGCACCTCGCCTTTTGCAATGTAGGTGATGGTGCCGTCCTTTATGGCGATCTTGTGGACAACCGTGGTGGTCTGGTCGGCTTCCTGCTGCCGGATCGTGTCCTGTTCGGCGGTCCGGAGATTCGTGAGGATCGTCTGCCTCTGGGCATCGGTCAGGGTATTGAAGTCAGAAGGGATTACCGAAGGTGGAACGGCAATCTTTGCAGGTGATGAAACGCCTGCAGCGGATGATACGGCGATATCAACTGCGGTTGAAACCCCGGCAGACCCGCCTGAACCCGTACCCCCCCCACTGATCGCAACCGGCTGGGGCGGGATAATTTTCCCTCCGCCCTGCACGGTATAGATCACCGGGTGGTATTTCTGGTAACTCACGTACATCGCATCCGGCGAGACATAGAGGATGTTCCCGCTGCCAAGCAGGTAGGTCTGGGCATCTTTTTCGTTTCCGCTCGCTGCATCAAGGGAGGTAATCGTAGTAAACGTGTACTGGGATTCGTGGTTGTCGAAATACCAGACATCCGGCCGGGCAACGGTCGTTGTCCCTTCACGGAGAGCAGGAACGACCACATGGTCACTGGCGTAGAGGTATATCTGCTGTTGGGTGACCATGTACACGAGTGAGCCAATCATCCGCGCATCGGTATAATCACCGTCAATCATGTAATCTTTCATCACGGTGGGATTTTTCCGGTTACTGATGTCATACACGATTGCGTGGGTGGTCCGTGAATTGTAGCGGTACGGGGGCATCGGCATTTCCTGCGCGATGGCTGATCCTGAACTTACCGGCTGCGAAATGGATTCCGGTGTTCCCATTCCCGTGGTGAAGAGCACAAGACGGTTGCCGCTGACAAAGAGGTCTTTTGGCGTGTCGGAAATATCGGTTTTTGAGATGACCGATGCACCTGCTGCCGGATAGGCGTCGATGATGGCAAGCGTCGAGCCGGATATCGTGTAGATATAGGTATCATCGTTTTTTATGATATCCGGCTCATCGACCCCGGCAACCTGTACATTGGTCTGCGAGTACCCGACCGTTCCCGGCAGGGCAGCCGGGACGGCCAGAC
>JAPKXT010000035.1 GCA_026394695.1 Methanoregula sp. | reverse complement strand
GAGGAATACCTTGCAGCCGGTGTCCACATCGGTACACAGCAGAAGAGCGAGGACATGAAGAAATTCATCTACCGCGTCCGCGGTGATGGACTCTATATCCTTGATATCCGCGAGACGGACTCGCGGATCAAGACCGCAGCGAAATTCTTAAACCAGTACGAGGCCCACAACATACTCGTTGTCACATCCCGGCAGTACGGACAGTACCCGGCCAGGAAGTTAGCCGATACCATTGGCGCAATGTCAGCAACCGGGCGGTTTATTCCGGGACTGCTCACCAACCCCGTCCTCGATGGATATATTGAACCCCAGGTAGTTGTTGTAACTGACCCGATCGGTGACGCACAAGTCATAAACGAAGCAGTACAGAGTGGAATTCCCGTTGTCGCCCTCTGCGACACCAACAACATGACCAGGTTTGTGGATCTGGTAATCCCTACGAACAATAAAGGTCGCAAGGCACTTTCGATGATCTATTTCCTGCTCACCCGGGAGATACTCCGCCTTCGTGGGATATCAACTGCTCTCACCCCGGAAGACTTCGAAATTGAGATCTGAAACGATCCCTCTCCTTTTTGGATGACCGATCGTTAGATATAATAGGACGATTAGAGGGTTTATCCGATTATGATGCGTACATGCGCAGTAGCGGGCATGTTTTATCCGCGTGACCCCTCTCATCTGGAACAATTGCTGGAGAAGTTCTTCTCCGGCACCAGATCTGAGTGTGCATCCCTTGGCATTGTATCACCGCATGCAGGATATATCTATTCCGGGCAGGTAGCCGCCCATGCGTTCGCTTCGATCGCACCCGGCTTCTCCGGAACCTTTGTGGTGATTGGTCCCTCCCATCGCGGGTACATTAACTGTGTCTCAACGATTCCCTGGGAAACACCCCTTGGGGTAGTTGATACGGATTCTGAGTTTGTCGAAGCACTTGATATCGAGACGGATGAATTCTCCCACCGTGACGAACATTCACTCGAAGTACAGGTTCCTTTCATCAAGTACCGGTTCCCACGGGCACGGATTGCCCCGGTAATGATGGGACAGCAGGATTATGCAAGCGCGATGCGTCTCTCTGAAAAGATCTGTGAGGCAATAAAGCGGACAAAACGGGATGTGAGAATTATTGCATCCAGCGACTTCTCCCATTATGTGCCTGAACAGAAGGCAAAATCTGATGACCTGTACGCAATCGAACCGTTACTCAACCTCGATACAAAAGAATTCTACAGGAGGATTGAGGAACGACGGGCGACTGCCTGCGGGTACGGCCCTGTTGCAGCCATGGTAACTGTCTGTAAAAATCTCGGGGCGAAAACGGCACAGCTTATACGATATGCGACAAGCGGCGATGTGACGGGGGACCGTCGCGAGGTTGTGGGGTACGCGGCCATTACGGTGATGTAGGTTGGCAACTTGGAGTGCGCCGGGCAAGGTGTTTTTGTTCGGCGAGCATGCGGTAGTATACGGAAAGCCCGGCATAGCAATGGCAATAAAACCCCGCGTGTTTGTGACGGTCAGAAAAACAAAACACCCCCAGCGCGCAAAGTCCCCTTATATTGACGGATGTTTCGAGTCAATGGGTGTCATGGGCAGCGTCTATATTAATTCACAGATCCCGAGTTCATCAGGACTTGGTTCATCAGCAGCTGTCACCATAGCGACACTTTCTGCTATCAACGATGAGTTTTCCCTGCATAAAACCCGTGAAGATATCGCTAATATGGCATTTGAAATAGAAAAAAAGGTTCAGAAAGGGCGGGCAAGCCCTACCGATACAACAGTTTCAATGTATGGCGGGATTGTTCTGATCTCGGGGGGTTCCCGCAGGAGGCTGCCCCCTCAGAACCTGCACCTTGTCATAGGAGATTCACTTGTTTCACACAGTACAGCAAAGATGGTGGAGCTGGTGGGGGAACAAAAAAAGAAACATCCTGATATCGTGGATCCGATACTCAATGCTATTGAAGGAGTGAGTATGAGTGCGATCCACCATCTCAACAACCCAAAGGAACTGGGGCGGTATATGGACATGAACCACGCGCTGCTCGAAGCACTCGGCGTAGGTCATCCGCAACTCTCGAAGATCGTGCTTGTAGCACGGTCAGAAGGAGCATTTGGAGCCAAGATTACTGGCGCTGGCGGTGGGGGGTGCATGGTTGCTCTCTGCCCCAAGCATCTGAAGCAACGGATTGCCAATGCGATTGAGGCGTGCGATGCCCGTGCGATCGTGACGGGTATTGACATTGAAGGTGCAAGGAAGGAAAAAAATGTCTGAGCGTGTCCTCTTAAAACTAGGCGGGAGCGTAATTACTGATAAGAAAACCGATTGTGCCATTAACCATGATCAGCTTTCACGTGTTGCATCAGCGATTTCCCATGCCGGCACCGAAGGTTTTGTTATCATTCATGGCGCGGGGTCGTGCGGACACCCTGAGGCAAAACGCTACCGGCTTGATACTGGCGCCGTTGCAGGGAAGACTGATGGGATCTATATTACCCATCGTGCAGTAAGCGGGTTGAACGATGCGGTTGTGGGAGCACTTCGCCAATATGGAGTTGCAGCAGTGGGTGTTCACCCGCTCCATACTGCGGTAGCGGACAATGGCAGGCTCGTTGCCTTTGAACACCGGCATCTGGAAAAGATGCTGATGCTTAAGATGGTTCCTGTGATCCACGGTGACGTGGTGATGGACCTCTCAACAGGAGCCTGTATCGTATCGGGCGACCAGCTCGTGCGGTATCTCGCAATTGCACTCAAAGTCGATCGCGTGGGGCTCGCCACCGATGTACCGGGAGTGCTGGATGGAGGGCAAGTGGTGCCGGAAATTACCAAAAAAATGGCATCATCACTCCAGATCGGCAACTCGATGCATACCGATGTCACCGGTGGAATGAGAGGAAAGATCAATGAACTGCTCGGCCTAGCAGAAGCTGGGATCGGGTCAGATATATTCCATGTCTCGCGGATCGGGGACTTTCTTGCAGGAACCGATCATGGCGGGACAAAAATTAAAGGGGATTAACCAGCATGGGAGATAAAAAAAGGTTCACATCGTCGCGTAAACTTGACCACCTGCGGATCTGCGCTGAAAAGGAAGTTGAGAGCGGCGATACCGGGTTTGGGGACATCAGGTTTGTGCACAACGCTCTGCCGGAGTGTGACATGGGCGCTATCGATCTTACCACCCGGTTCCTGAACCGTACGTTCTCATCCCCCTTGTTCATTTCGGCTATGACCGGTGGACATCCCGGAACAAAAGAAGTGAATTCCCGCCTTGCCCGGGCTGCGGAACGGTTTGGCATGGGAATGGGTGTGGGCTCACAACGCGCTGCACTTGAAAACCCTTCTCTTGCAGACACCTTCTCGGTAGTCCGTGACGAGGCACCCTATACGTTCCTGGCAGCAAATCTTGGCGCTGTCCAGCTACGTGACCACGGGATTGAGTGGGCGGAACGGGCGATCGAAATGATCCAGGCAGATGCCATTGCAATCCACCTGAATTTTCTCCAGGAGGCGATTCAGCCTGAAGGCGATCATAATGCTCTTGGCTGTCTTGCTGCAATTGAAGAACTCTGCCGTGAAGTAAAGACTCCGGTTATCATCAAAGAGACCGGTTGCGGTATTTCTGCTGCCACAGCGCGGCAGTGCTGGGGAGCGGGAGTCAGCGCAATTGATATCGGGGGCTGGGGCGGGACATCCTGGGCAGCAGTAGAAAGTGTACGGGCAGATGAAAGCAGAAACATACAGGATAAGCGGTTGCAAACTCTCGGGGAAGATTTTATCGAATGGGGGATTCCCACCGTTGTAAGTCTTGCCGAAGTAATTGCATCCGGTCACCCGGTAATTGCATCCGGGGGCATCAGGTCCGGGCTTGATATTGCCAAGGGTCTTGCACTTGGTGCAGATCTCTGCGGAATGGCGCTGCCTCTTTTAAAACCAGCGATGGAAAGCGATGAGGCACTGAATCGTATGATTGATGGGATCCACCAGGAACTGGTCGCAACGATGTTCCTGACCGGATCAGCAAAAATTGCCGATCTCAGGAAAACACGAATGTTTATCCTGGGAAGAACCCGGCAAATGATCGAAAAGGAAAATCCGGCGCGCATCAAGCGATAACGTTGAAAAAACCGGCAAATATTTTAAGAAATACTCTAAACACGAACAACAGGAGATACAACATGGATATTGAGATTATAGCAGTGGGCGGATATGACGAGGTCGGGCGAAATATGACCGCGGTCCGCTGCGGAAAGGAAATTGTCATATTTGACATGGGACTCCGCCTGGACCAGGTAATGATCCACGAAGACGCGGAGATTGAGAATATGCACTCCCTTGATCTGATCAAGATCAAGGCGATACCCGATGATACGATGATGAACTCGGTCGAGGGGACCGTAAAAGCGATTGTCTGCTCGCACGGGCACCTTGACCATATTGGAGCAATCCCGAAGCTGGCGCACCGGTATAATGCTCCTATCATCGCCACCCCATATGCAACGGAACTCATTCGGCAACAGATCTCCGGTGAACAGAAGTTTGGCGTGAACAACAAACTCTTCGCGCTCAAATCCGGGCAACGGTACACGCTCTCGCAGAATCTCGTTTTGGAGTTTGTTCACACGCAGCATTCAATCATCGATACCGTCACGCCAGTACTTCACACCCCAAACGGAGCAATTGTCTACGCGTGTGACTTCAAGCTTGACCGGACACCGGTGATTGGGCAACCTCCTGACTTTGCCCGGCTCCGCCAGATCGGCAAAGAAGGCGTACTTGCACTGATTGTGGAAAGTACCTATATCGATCGCCCGGGACGGTGTCCCAGCGAGCGGATTGCCCGGGACCTCGTGCGGGATACCATCACCAGCTATGAGGATGACAAGAACGCGATTATTGTATCAACGTTCTCGTCGCATATTGCCCGCGTGAAGACAATTGCCGAATGCGCACACGAAATCGGGAGAAAACCGGTGCTTCTCGGGCGCTCTATGGAGAAATATTCGGTAACTGCCGAACAGATGAAACTCGTCTCGTTCCCCGAAACTACCAGTGTGTTCGGGAACCGCCGGACGGTTGACAGGACAATGCGCAGGATGATGAAGGCAGGAAAAGATAAGTTTCTCCCGATTATCACGGGGCACCAGGGTGAACCCGGATCGATCCTCACCCGTATTGCACTTGGGGATACTCCCTACCAGCTGGCGAAAGGTGATAAGGTCCTTTTCTCGGCAAACGTGATCCCGAACCCGATGAATTACGGGCAGCGCTACAAGATTGAGCAGCATCTGATAATGGCCGGAGCACGTATCTTTGAGGATCTTCATGTCAGTGGTCATGCATACCGTGAAGACCATTATGAGTTTATTCATCTGCTGAATCCCCAGCATATCATCCCTGCACACGGGAACCTGAAGATGACCGCAGGTTATACAGATTTTGCATCAGAACTTGGTTATACTGCCCATTCCACCATCCACATGATGAAGAACGGGCAGCGGCTTATGATCACGTAGAGCGAGGGAACACGATGTCAGAACTTTTACCGTACCTGGAATCTGTCGCTCATGAGATCGATATCATGATCGACCGGTATTTTATTAACACGGTTGGTGAACTGAACCAGGCCAGTGCTCACCTTCTCGCGGCCGGAGGAAAACGGCTCCGCCCTGCAGTTGTCATGCTTGCAGCGGATACGGTAAAACAGGGAAGCTCCCAGGATATTATTCAGGCGGCCCTCGCGCTTGAACTCACGCATACCTTCACGCTAATACACGATGACATCATGGATGATGATACCCTCCGTCGGGGTGTCCAGACGGTCCATACCAAATGGGATATGCCAACCGGCATCCTTGCCGGGGATGTCCTGTATGCCCGCGCCTTTAAGTTCATCTGTCTGTCAATAGCAAGCGATAACGCAAAAGTTCGTGCAGTCTCCATGCTTGCCCAGGCTTGTGACGATATCTGCGAAGGGCAGCACATGGACATGTCCTTTGCGCACCGGAATAATGTAGACGAGTACGAATATCTTGAAATGGTGAAGAAAAAAACCGGGGTCCTCTATGCTGCGGCTGCAGGAATTGGTGCGATTCTTGCAGGGAGCACGGCACACCAGGCAAAAGCTCTCTACCTTTTCGGGCTGAAAACCGGGATTGCATTCCAGATACAGGATGACCTTATCGATCTCTTAACCCCGTCTGAAAAGAGCGGCAAGGACCGGGCCTCAGACCTGCGGGAAGGCAAGCAGACACTGATTATGATCAAGGCGCGGCAGAAGGGTGTTGACCTGCAAAAATACAGGCGCGATCTCTCGGATGCCGATATCGACGCGGCCGTACAAGAGCTGACCGATGCCGGTGTTATCGATGAGGTCAAAAAAGTGGCAGCAGACCTTGTAGTGGAAAGCAACAAGCATTTATC
>JAPKXT010000131.1 GCA_026394695.1 Methanoregula sp. | reverse complement strand
AAGGTGCGTCCGGCAAAGTGAAGATGGTCTTTACCATCATCAAAAGGCAGGATCTCCCCCATGTCGTCGGGATCATTAGACAGTTCAACCCGAATGCTTTTTATTCCATTGATGAAGTAAAATCCGTTGCTGAGGGCGTGTTTCCGGACAACCAGTCGCCGGGTGCTGGTGTTTTTTCGTGGATCGATTCCCTGCGCTTTTACCGGAAAGGAAAATGAGCGGGTTTGGTTATCCCTGATGTCATTTTTGTAATTATAATTGCATTTTTTTATCAATTAATTTAATATGCTTTTTCTTCAAATACTATCCCAGTGGAATATGGCCGGGAAAAAGATTCTCTTATTGGTTATTGCACTTGGCATATGCCTGCTTGCGGGGTATATAGGGTCTTATTATACTACACCTGAACTCCCGACCTGGTACGCCAGCCTGCATAAACCTGATATCACTCCCCCCACATGGGTTTTTGCACCATTGTGGACAGTGCTCTATATTTTCATGGGAATCTCTCTCTACTGGATCTTCGAGACGGGTATAAAGACCCAGGATGCAAAATTAGGTCTGATCCTTTTTATCTTCCAGCTTGTGCTGAATGTTGGATGGTCATTTCTCTTTTTTGGCCTTCATTCAACATTCTTTAGCTTCCTGATCATCGTCATGCTCTGGGCGGTGCTGCTCTGTACCTTAGTCCAGGTATTCCGGGTCTCCATTCCGGCTGCAGCAATACTTTTCCCGTATTTTTGCTGGATATCGTTTGCAGCGTACCTCAACTATGCAATGCTCATACTGAATCCCGGGTATTTTGGGATTTCCGTATAAGAAATTTTTTTAAAACTCTTTCCTGACCGATCAATATCTTCTTTTTGTTCAAGGGTGACGATGTCATGCGGAGTTTTTTATGCCAGTTCAGCATATTCATGTAGAAAATTTCAAGAGTTTTTCCTGGCTTGACATCGGGTTGTCCCGGTTCCATGTGGTGATCGGCTCCAATGCCGCAGGAAAATCCAATTTCATCAGTATCTTCAGATTCCTGCGTGACATAGCAAAAAATGGGATCGTCAATGCGATCGCGATGCAGGGAGGGTCAGAATATCTCCAGAATACAAAGATCGGATCCTCCCGTGACCTCCGGATCAAGGTTGAGTACCTGCCTGAACAAAATGTGGAGGTAGGTGAGCCGCCATGCAAAGACAGACCACGACTCTCCCTGCAATCACACCTGTCATCGTATGAGTTTGCGATCAGGTTCGATCCCCGTGGAGACGGGTTTGTGATCACCAAAGACCGGCTTATTATCGGCTTTGAGGCGATGTCCTTTGAATGTGAAGGTACCCCTCCTGGAGAAAAACAGAAGACCGGGCGAGGTGAGATAACGGTGACGAATGATGGGGGTGAACTGACGTATTCGGTGAATCTCCCAAGAGATTGTCCGCTTTCTGAACAGGAAATCATCCCGGGCTATTTCCAGAAAAAGCACCTGCCGGAAAAGACCCTCCTTTTGGAAACCCCGTATGCGTATCCATTGCCCCATATCGAAAAATTCTTTGACCGCATTGCGATTTATGACATCGATCCAAAACTCTTAAAAAAAGGTGTGGCGATCACGGGAAAAAGGGATCTTGAGGAGGATGCCGGCAACCTTGCACTTGTCCTGAAAAACATTATCGGGGACCCGGAAAAAAAGCGGAAATTTTCAAACCTTTTGCGCGACGTTTTGCCGTTTGTTGAGGATTTCTCCGTTGAAAAGTTCATGGACATTTCGTTGATCCTCACCCTTCGTGAACGATATGCAGGTGATCATGTTCTCCCGGCAGCCTCACTTTCAGATGGCACGATGACAATTTTTGCCCTCATCATCGCTCTTTATTTTGAAGACAAACCGTTCATCATCATAGAAGAACCGGTAAGCCATATCCACCCGTTTTTAGTTGCCCGGGTCATAGCGATGATGAAAGAAGCGTCAAAAAAAAGGCAGGTTATGGTTACCACCCATAGCACCGACGTGGTAAAACACGCCCGGATTGAAGATCTCCTGCTCATATCACGGGATACTGAAGGGTTCTCTGTAGTTTCACGTCCGGCTGACAAAAGGGAAGTGCGGACATTTTTGGAAAACGAGATCGGGATCGAAGAACTGTACGTCCAGAACCTGCTGGGATTGTGAGCATGGAAAAACGCCTTTTTATCCTTGTCGAGGGAGAAGATGATGTCAGGTTTTTCGGGCGTATCATAAAACCGCTGTTTGTCACTCACTATTCGTCAGTAGAGATTATCCCGTATGCATGTATCAAGCGCTCGAAAGTGAGTAGTTTTTTAAAAAGTATACGGCTTATGAACAACGATTATATTTTTATTGCAGATATCGATACAGAACATTCCGTGCGTGACAAAAAACAGGTTCTCTACTCCCATTTCAGTCATATTGATGGTGGCAGTATTGTTGTAGTAATCAAAGAGATCGAGAGCTGGTACTATGCCGGCCTGTCAGCCGAATCTGCACAGTACCTGGCTGTGCCCGACCTCCTCTTTACCGATGAGCTCACAAAGGAGTATTTCAATAGTCTCATCCCCTCAAAGTATGATTCACGAATCGATTTTATGTTCGAAATCCTCAAGTACTTCTCCGTCGATACGGCAGAAAAGAAAAACCATTCATTTAAATTCTTTACTGGACGGTATCATCTGGAAGATCCTCACGGGCAGCAGGTAAACCAATAATCATCCCGCCTCTTCTCCATGAGGAGGGTCTGCTATCGAAATGATTAATTTGTATCTCCACGCTATTTTGTAATGGTTCAAAAAAAACATCCGGAGGTTTTTCGTTTGATGGAAAAATATACCTGTAGTATCTGTGGACATACGTACAACCCGGATAAGGGTGAACCGCAACAGAACATACCGCCCGGAAGAGAATTTACTGACCTTCCGGATAACTGGCAGTGTCCGGTCTGCGGTGCATCGAAGAAAAATTTTAAAAAGGAGTGATTGCTGGTTATTATGGTCTCACGAGAAATTATTCACGGGATCCACTGGGTCGGAGCGATTGATTTCGACCGGAGGATCTTTGACGAGCTGATCCCGCTCCCGAACGGTACGAGTTATAATTCGTACCTGGTCCGTGGCAGCGAGAAGACCGCTCTGATAGACACTGTCGACCCCACCAAGGAGTTCGAACTGATCTCAAACCTTGTCAAACTGAATGTCGACCGGATCGATTATGTGATTGTCAACCATGCTGAACAGGACCATTCGGGTTCCCTCCCGATGATCCTTGAATTCTTCCCTGATGCCGAAGTGGTGACCAATGAGAAATGCAAAGACCTTCTTATTGCCCTGCTCCACCTGCCGGTAAACCGGTTCCGCGTGATCAAGGACAAAGATACCCTTTCCTTAGGTGACAGAACACTCGAATTTTTCCTCACCCCGTGGACACACTGGCCCGAGACCCAGATTACCTACCTGCGCGAGGACAAAATCCTCTTCTCCTGCGATCTTTTCGGATCGCATACAGCAACCAGCGACCTCTATGTAACCGACGAGGCAGACATCTATCGCTCTGCAAAGAGGTATTATGCCGAGATCATGATGCCATTCCGCTCCAGCATAAAGGGGTATGTGGCCATGGTAAAATCACTCCCGCTTGACGTGATTGCTCCCAGTCATGGTCCCCTCTACCGGCGCCCGCAGTTCATTCTCGATGCGTATGCAGACTGGGTATCGGACACGGTTAAAAACGAAGTCGTTATCGCATATGTATCGATGCACGGGAGCACGCAGAAAATGGTGGAGCACTTTACCGATGCGCTCATCTCACGGGGGAT
>JAPKXT010000018.1 GCA_026394695.1 Methanoregula sp. | reverse complement strand
GAGTCAATGAACGCTGCGGGCAACGTGATCATGACAAACGACACGTTTGCCGCAGTCCACGAGGATATGCCTTCGGAACTCGCGCATGAGATTGGTGAGTTTCTGGAAGTCGAGGTGATCCACCTGACGCTGGGCGGTGTGAAAACTGTTGGCATGGCCGGCGTTGCCACCAACACGGGGATCATCGTGCACCCGCGTGCCACCCCACACCAGATTGCGCGTCTTGAAGAAGTCGCAAAAATCCCGGTCGGTACTGGCACGATCAACATGGGCAGCGGACTTATCGGGACTGGTCTTTTGGTTAACGAGACAGGTTACATTGCCGGTAATGCGACAAGCGGGTTTGAACTTGGCAGGATAGAGGACGTATACACAAAGGTCATTGAAGCACCGAATGCAACGCAGGCGCAGGAGCGGACATTTGCTGTCATCGGCAGCAAACACAACTTAAAGAGACGATATATCAAAATCGACGGCGTTACCCCGGTAAAGGCTGAGTAAAACTTTTTTTTAAAAAATTTCCGGTAATTACAAAAAGTATCCGGTGTATGAGCAGTCTCACCGTTACCATCTCACCCAAAACCCGGCAAACTCCCCGTTTGCTTCACCTGTACTAACAGAGATAGTATCGACCCGGATCACCGGTTCGTCGGGAGCCCGGACCAGTTTTTGGAAAACCCTGAGTGCCTCCCGCCCACCTTCCGCAACTATCAGCACGGATCCGTCAGGCTTGTTCTTCACAAAACCGTACACACCAGCTTCCCGTGCACAGTCAGTAACGAAATACCGGTATCCCACACCCTGGACTCTCCCGCGTGCTACCGCTGTGATCCGCTTCATTATCTGTGAGGATGGTGATGCACCACTTAAGTCTTATTGTTTCCATCCAGAGGATCCAAAGAGCAATCCCTCACCGATAATCTCATATCGGCTGGTACATAACATTCCAGTACTGAAATGACCGATGAAATCCCTGATATCCCGGCATATATGCTGCAGATGGCAGAGTCGATCCGCAGGACGGCCGATCTGCTCCAGAAGGTTGAGACATCAGCATTCTTTGACAGGATGCTGACGGCGAACCGGGTGTATGTAGCCGGGGCAGGACGGTCAGGAATTATTGCACGGGCATTTGCCCTGCGGCTGCTTCACCTTGGCTTTGATGTGTACGTTGTCGGTGAGACCATCACTCCTGCGCTGAAGCCCGGTGATACGCTGGTGGTCTTCTCGGGATCCGGCGAGACACATTCGGTGGCGTCGATCTGCGAGACGGTCAAGGGGCTCGGGGGCAGTGTCTGTCTCATCACGGCATCTTCGGACTCGCGCATGAGCAGGATCGCGGACTGCGTAGTGAATCTCGGGGATCTCACCGGGTATTACCAGGGTGACAAATCCACGTATGAGGTACGGCAGGTGACCGGGCAGTACCGCTCGGTCTCATCTGCGTTCGCCCCGCTGGGTACGCTGTTTGAGACGCTTGCTCTGGTCTTCTCCGACGCAGTCATCTCTGCCCTGATGGTAGCAAAAAAAGAGGAAGAAGGAGAACTGCAGCGGCGGCTCACCAATATGGAATGAGGGGGTCGTCTGTACTTTCAGGGACGTCCAGACCTGATATTCTAATCAATGATATCTCAGTATGATCTCTTTTGCATAAACTCGCCGGCGGTTTATTTCACATTCCGGCAGCACTTGGATCAGTAGTTCCGAAAGTAGATTCAGACGATTTATATTCATGAATGAGATGGGATGCCCGGTAATTAAACAGCAAAGAATCAAAATTTAATTGCATGACATGGTAGAGGATGACTACGAAAACCGCTCCACGGATATTGGGAAATCTATTTTGAGAAAAAGTTCAGGATCTATTACACAATTGATCGAGTAAATCATATCGTTTGCATCGAAGCAATAAACCATAAGGATGAATGTTAGATCCCAAGTTCTTTTGCGACCTCTCCAAAGTCACGGGATTTGACATTCTTCGCTTTGCCTTTTTTAATTTGTACCATGAGATCCTTATCAGCAAGGACTTCGATAGTGCGGTTCATGGAATCATATTCATCTTTGGATATGGTCACCCATTCGGTTTCATGCCTGCCATGAACTAATAATTTATTCATTTCTAACCATAGTTATTGTTTTCAGATATTAAATCGTGGCTTTCCATGGAGTTCCGGGTTTTCTTTTAACTTCCTGATTTTGTTTGCAAAACGTTGTTGGATGTTCTTATCGTATTTTTTTAACCATTCTTCGGCCGGTTCCTTGATTTTTATTGAAAAAGTATTCATCAAGACCTCTGCATGTTGCCATTCAATATTTTGTACTGAATATGTCAAGAGACCTTTTTAAATTTTCAATTTTATTCCCCGTCATTACTTCCCGGGAATGTCTTCGAAATACTTTGATGTGTTCTTCTCCAGCCTTCGCTGTCATAGTTTCCCGATAATGCCTTCCCCAGCACCTCCGGCGTCAACCGCTCGCACCGCCGGCCCGCCACCACCACGCTCAGTCGCAGCCGCACGCCGGATAGAAGGGGAAAGGGCGGACGATCTCGTGTTGCGTGACAAGGGATGGAAGGCGCCCGGATAGACAAGGTGATCATCAGGCAGATCATGGGCCCTCAATGTGACACACGTGACACGGGAATGAATGCGAGATTAACTATTGAAGAAAAAGCGGGTAAGGTTAACATGGGCACTTTATTTTGGCTCGTTGAATTGTTGTTCAACCCACGAAAAAACAGTCTCCGCGCCTTTCAGGGCTTTTTGGTATTCCCGCTCTTTCACCGGTTCACAGGATCCGGGATAACGGGTTGATACTGCATAATGGGTGAGTGAAACGGTGACTTTCACGTCATCCGGCACACTACCGTCATGCTTTTCAAGTGCCTCGATGAGGTGGGCGAGCGAATGTGTCTGGGGCGGGACAATTCCCTTAAGAATAAGCAGACCTTTTAGTGCTTTTTCTGCTGCCTGTTCGCAGTCAAAGCAGAGGTCTTCGTACACGATGTCAGGAGCGCTTTTTCCCTGCCGGGCACGGGCG
This sequence comes from Methanoregula sp., assembly GCA_026394695.1. GTDB lineage: Archaea > Halobacteriota > Methanomicrobia > Methanomicrobiales > Methanospirillaceae > Methanoregula. The sequence goes on along the minus strand of JAPKXT010000018.1, from coordinate 6,366 downwards.
ATATTACTGCGTGCCCGGACAAGCCACGTATCAGCAAGGGACCGGTTTTTCATAGATGATCCTACCCTGCTGTGCGATGTCGTGGTATATCATGAAGGGGTTGTCCCTGAGTTCTGCGAATGTCTCCGGGGTCTCGACAATAACATCGACCGGCACGCCGACCCCGTACAGGTCACGATAGAGTTTCATTGCGAGTTCGCGACGGTGTTTTACCCCCCGCTTGATGACGCAGATATCATAGTCGCTCTCATGTGTCTGCATCCCTTTTGATCGTGAGCCAAAGAGGATAATGCGATCGGGATCAGCGGATCGTGCGATAATAGCAACGATCTTTTTGAGTGCCGCTGTATTTACCCGCGATGTTTTTCCTCTCATGGAATTCCTGGCCGTTAATCTGAACACGCAATGGTGAGCATCGAAGTGTTCTGCTGGTGATTGTGTTTTGTTCAGAAGTGGATAATCATTTCCTTTGTTTTTCACCGCAAACGCCTTCCCCGGCAAACGCCTTACCGAACCGCTCCGGTTTCTCCCCAACATAGAACAGCGCCGGTGAAAGGTCGGTCCCGATTATTACTCATCAACTCCCAACCCCCCCATTTCCCTCCCTATCCCCCACTCCAGCCTATAAAAAAATGAGTTTTGCCATCTAAAAGGGTCTATTAGGGACATTTTTCAGGCTCGCAATCAAGCCATTTTCGTCTGAAAACCCTGATAATCCGAGTTCTCAAAAAAAGGGATCTGTAATTCGCGATTTATCGCGACCTGCTGAGATCCAGATCCTCCTCTTTTGCCAAAATAAGCCCGAATTGAGGAGATTAATCACTGCCTGAACGTATCTCCCGGAGTCAGGGATCGCAAGAATTCCGATCCCCCAAAACAGCCCCCCTTCCCACATTCCCATAGTCCAGCCCATAAAAAAAGAGTTTTGCCATCCAAAAGGGTCTATTAGGGTTATTTTTCGGGCTTAAAATAAAGCCCTTTTCGTCTGAAAACCCTGAAAATCCGAGATTTCAAAAAAAGTGATCTGTAATTCGCGATTTATCGCGACCTGCTGAGATCCAGATCCTCTCCTTTTGGCAAAAGAAGCCCAAAATGGGGAGATTTTGGTTATGGGGAGAGTCTCCCTCTCATGTACTCAAAAAACGGACAGGTAAAACCTTCCCCGTAGGGTGAGGCGGGAACCAGACTGCGATCCTGGGTAAAGACTGGTTCGGGATCCGGCGACATATTGGACGAACCACAGTCAAAGTCCGCTGGTGTTCGGTCGAATGTTCCACTGTTGCGGATCTCCATGATCCCGTCATCAAGGATCCGGAAATACTGCCAGTTCCCATTCGGGGATCGAATCCAGAGCTCACGCAGAACGACACCGGTAAGCGGGATTGCCCGGAGCCTTATGATGTCAACTCTGTATTTGTCTGCAATGTCAAGGATGCCGTTGATATGCTCACGGGATCTCCTGACATGGACAAATATCGTTACGTGTTGGCAGAATACCGTCAAGCCCGCAGAAGATCCTTTCATGCCGGACCCCTCGATCACCACCCCCAGTTTTTCTGCAATTGCCCGTGCTTCCCGGATTGCCTGCCGGGGTGGCCGTCCCCGGGTCATGTCGCACCTCCGGAGTCTTCGTTGCTGTTCAGATCCTCAACCGGATTGTCTGCGGATAGCCGGGCCCTTTCATTCCGGATCTTAAATTCTCTGTTCAGTGCTTTTGTGTGGACCGTGATGTTGTAGTGATGCCTGCAGGTTCTCTTCACGCTGATACGATGTACTACTCCACCATGCAGTTTAATCTGGCGGGCGATCACTGTCGGGATGAGGTAGAGCGGGATCTCGGTCTCTGTTGCTGACCGGCGTGCTGTCATGGTGACCGTTCCCGCTCTTCGAGTTTGGTGAGCCGCTGATCGAGGCGTTCGATCTTTTTGTTCAGCCGCTCACAAAGCCGGTCCTGGCGGTCGGCAAGAAAGAGGATCATGTTCCCCCGCATTCCTGAATAGGTCGTGTTCTCCAGTACAAGTATGCCCTTACCGGGCGCAACATGATCCGGTTCCGGTACCTCTGTCGGGATATCCGCAGATTTCCCGGACTTTTTTGATTTTATTATGTTCTTTAGCATCTCTTTTTCCTTTGAAATTTTTTGTTCAGCAACGATACCTGTGACGAGAGCGGATGCTCTGTCATACTGCGAGCGAATGGCCGGTTCTGAGGTATTCACAATCGGAGAGCCCGGGCTGCATGTCCGGCCAGATAATTCCCGGGGATGTGGCAGGTGACCTGTCAGACTCATAACCACAAAGGCTATCTTTGAAATACCCAAAAACCAGCGCTTACTGACGATTACCAAAAAAAGTGTGGAGCGAGAAAACAGGGGCGTGACCGCTCGTTACCCTGTACCGCTTCCCTGCATTCAATGCATTACCTGATTCCGTTGGTACAATGAGCCGGTGGATTCCGGCACCGGGTGGGCATGATTGTGCATACTTGCGGATTGCAGAACCGATTTTTTCAATCAGGGCTTCTGCAATCTCCTTTGCCCTTGTTCTCAGTCGTGCGATGAATTCCCGGATCATTGTATTAATCCATCAATGATACCCGAATATATTAAGCAGATTGGTTGATTTGAGAAATAGCGGATATTCTGGGAATTTTTACGGAAACGGAGCACGCAAAATGGTTTGTTTGTCTGACAATGAGCGGGCGCGGCACGGTCGTGATCGAATGCCGGTTTTACGGGGAGATCTGGTACAAAATCATGGTTGGCGGATGGAGGGTGCCGCAAATTATTGTGCTGAGGGGGGGTCAAACCATTTCGGGCACACTCTTACACAATCCTGTCGCTTACCCATTCCCGATCCGCTCATTCACGAACCTTGTCACTCCTTTCATCCCGCTACAATCCTGCAATGATGTATTTATGCTCATGAAGGACATACATATCAGGAGTCAGAATTAACTAAAAATCAATACAGGGAGAGGCGGATTTTGGCAGATACGATGCAACAGATGGACCAGCGCGAACTGATGACACTCCAGCATTACTTAAAAGAATACGGGCAGCAGGCCGAAATTTTTGTCGGCCAGATGGAGATGCTGGAGAACGCAAGGATGGAGGCACTCGCTGCTATTGAAGCACTTGAAGCAATGCTTGTTACCGAGGACGGGATTGTTCTCCTCCAGATTGGCGGGGGAGCCAGCGTCAGGGCAAAGGTGCTCGAACCTGATAAAATTCTCTTAAGTATCGGTGCCGAAGTCGTTGTCGAGCGTTCGAATAAAGATGCCGTAGAATATTTAAAAGAGCGACTCATCGAGATGGAAGCCTCGCAAAAGAAGGTTGCCGAAACGCTCAATCGTCTGCAGTCCCAGATGAATGAGATAAACAAAAGACTTGAGAGCGGGTACCAGCAATCAGCAGCAGCCGAACAGGACCAGGATTAACGGGGCATTTTTTCGCATGTTTGGAGGACTCAGAGAAAAGCTGCAGGCGGCCAGGAACCGGCTGGGAAGCAGCATTCAGGAAGCTATAGTCACTCAGGCGCCTCCTGCACCGGAAACCCACAAAGGTGGACCATCTGCATCTTCAGCCTCACAAAAATCAATTTCTTCTGCAGCCCCGACCTTTGCTGACAAGGTTAAAATTCTCATCATCGACCGCGAACTGGTCGTTTCTGAAAAAGACCTGTCAGAGGCACTCTCCGAACTCGAAATGACGCTGCTTGAGAGTGATGTAGCATTAACGGTCACTGATGCGATCATCGCCCATGTCCGGACAAATCTTGTGGGAAAGCACCGGAAGATCGGTGCATCTGTTGACGCACTTGTTGTGGGAGCATTAAAGAGTGCACTACTCGAGGTCCTCGGTAATGGCTTTGACCTTATTAATTATATTAAAACCCACAACCGCCCGGTAAAGATCCTGTTCACGGGTGTCAACGGGACAGGCAAGACCACGACTGTTGCAAAAATTGGTTCATACTTAAAAAAACAGGGATATACCGTTGTAATCGGCGCCGGGGACACCTACCGGGCCGGTGCCATTGAACAGATTGGCGTGCATGCCGGGCGCATCGGCATAAAAATTATCCAGCACCAGGAAGGAGCTGATCCTTCCGCGGTGCTCTTTGATGCGGTCCAGTATGCCGTCTCGCACAAGATCGATGTAGTGCTTGCCGACACTGCGGGAAGGTTCCACACAAAATCCAACCTGATGAGCCAGCTCGAAAAGATCCGGCGCGTGATGAAACCCGACCTTGTGGTCTATGTCGATGAGGCGGTGGCCGGTAACGATGCAGTAGTGCGGGCTGCCGAGTTTGACCGGACGGTAGGTGCAGATGCAGTCGTTCTCACCAAGGCAGATATGGATTCCCGTGGTGGAGCGGCGATTTCAATCGCACATACCATCGGAAAACCTCTCATGTTCCTTGGCACCGGGCAGGGGTATGAAGATATCATACCATTTGATCCCGTACAGGTTGTTGAAGAACTCCTCGGAAGTGATGCCTGATGCTTGACACCCTTTCAACCTCGCTCAAGGACGCATTAAAAAAACTTGCCGGAAAGACGGTGATCGATCGTGCAGCAGTTGACGAGCTGGTGAAAGATCTCCAAAGGGCGCTGATATCCTCAGACGTAAACGTTAAGCTCGTCATGGAGCTCAGCAAATCGATTCGCACCCGGTCTCTTGATGAGCAACTGCCCAAGGGAACCAATGTCCGGGAGCATGTACTGCGGATCGTTTACCAGGAGCTCGTCCGGCTTGTCTGGGTATCTACGGATGTAAAACTTGAACCCCAGACAATCCTCATGGCGGGGTTACAGGGCAGTGGTAAAACCACAACGACTGCAAAACTCGCCCGCTACTTCCAGAAGAAGGGGATGAAAGTCGGGGTAATCTGTGCCGATACATTCCGCCCGGGTGCGTATGACCAGATCTCAACGCTCTGTGCAAAGATCAATGTACCCTGCTTTGGCAACCCGCTGGAAAAAAATGCCCTTAAGCTGACCCGTGAAGGGCTCGAAACCTTAAAAGATCTCGAACTGGTCATTGTTGATACTCAGGGAAGGCACGCACTCGAAGCTGACCTCATCAGGGAGATTATCGAGATTAATGTCATTACCAAAGCGACTCACCGCTGGCTCGTTATCGACGCTGCGCTTGGACAGCAGGCAAGCGAACAGGCCCGGCGGTTCCATGAAGCAATCGATATTGATGGTGTGATCATCACCAAGATGGACGGTACCGCAAAAGGTGGCGGTGCCCTGTCAGCTGTTGCCGAAACAAAAAGTGGTATTGTTTTTATCGGCAGCGGGGAGACTATCGAGGATCTCGAGCGTTTCGAACCCGATGGTTTCATCTCCCGTCTTCTCGGGATGGGTGATCTAAAGGCACTCCTTGAGCGGGCGAACGAAGCCATCAAAGCTGATGAGGTTGATGTCAATGCGATGATGAAAGGGAAGTTTACCCTCCGTGACATGTACAAACAACTCGAGGCGCTCAACAAGATGGGGCCCCTCAAGCAGATCATGGGAATGCTCCCGATGGGCAACATGGAACTTCCCGACGGGGTTTATGACGTGACGAGCACCAAGATGGTGCGGTACCGGATCATTATGGACTCGATGACATCAGGAGAACTCGACGACCCGGCACTGATTAACAGTTCCCGCATGCAGCGGATTGCCCGTGGTGCCGGTTCTACGCCAGACGAGGTGCGGGAACTCATCAAGTATTACAAAATGATGCAGCGCACCCTGAAAGGGTTGCGGGGTGCCGGCGGCGGAAAATTCAACATGCAGCGCCTGATGAAACGCTTCTCGGGAATGCAGTGAGATGACCACATTTGCCATTGTCGGGCACCTTGCCCGGACGGATGGGGTTTTTTCTCTCAATGATCTACCGGGTAGCGGCGGACGAATGGATGTTCTCTGCCGTTGCGTGAACACCTCGCTCTTCCTGTCGCATGATCTGCGCCGTGACGTGGAGTGTTACCTGGTACTCTGCGGTGAACCGGCAGCACCAAAAACAGTCAGGTTTTCCGGAAATGCGGTCCGTTCATTATCACCTGATGAACGGAGTGCCGGAGCGCTTATTAAAAAAGCGCTGGAAATACCAACAGGAAGTGAGTTTCGTGAAGCAGCACCGGGAGTATCGGTGCGCAAGGGCGGGCTTGTGCGGCTTATGACAGAACACACATTTGCGGTGCTGGACGAAACAGGAAGTGATGTGAGAACTGCAGAGAAGATCCCGGATGCATTTATTCTCTCGGATCACCTGAATTTCACGGACGACGAGGAATCGCTGGTTACCCTGTGCCCCCGGTATTCTGTCGGGCCAGTGTGCCTGCATGCCGATCATACGATAACGGT
>JAPKXT010000117.1 GCA_026394695.1 Methanoregula sp. | reverse complement strand
AAACTCATTCAACACCGTACTTCTTCATGATCTTTTCTTCCGGAATTAATCTTCCCTGCCGGATCTCTTCGAGGGCTTCCTCAAGGCCTTTGATAGCTTCCTCGCTCAACGGTTCGTCATCAACGGCACGCGAGACCAGTCGTTCGATGACGTCATTATACGATTCCTTTGGGTTCTGTTTCAGGCTGTCCAGCCTGCCTTTCAGATCCTCCCGGATATAGATGGTGGTTGCTGCCTGCATAGTTATACCTATATATGGCTATAGGTTATAAAACAGATCCTGGCAGCAGAAGTGAAGAGGAATATAAAAAAATTTCTACCGTGAAACCTGCCGGTTCTTTGCTTATTCACGATTTACAAATTGCCCAGCCAATACAAGAAAGAGGCTTTTTTGGTGGTGGTCGGGACACCCCAAAGATGTCACCGGTCATACACTTTCTTTCTCGGGCCTATTTTGACAACAGAGATCAGCAATGCGGAATCATCGATTTTAAGGATAGCGCGGTGAGAGCCGATACGTTGATGGTAATACGGATACCCCTCACATCGTTCTGCCGTGCGATGAGGATCTTCAGATAATGATTCAATTTTATCGACAATTCGTTTTGAGATTGAGAGGGATAGCTTCTCCAAATCCTTGCGGGAACGATCTGTCCAGAAAAAAGAATACTTCATTGAATCCCAAGTTTGGCCCGCAACTCTTTGGTAGTGAAGACACGCCCCTGCAAAATATCCTCTTCTGCCTCGGCTATGTCTTTTAAATCCTGCTCGTCCAGGTATGCGTCCGGGTTACGGCATTTCCGCTTGATAAGCTCAGGCATAATACAATAACTATCCCCCGGTGAGATTATCAAACCTGCGATTGATCAAACCGTTTGAGAAAAAGCAGGTCAAAAAACGGCATCGCACAGGGCACATATCGCCCATGGTAAAAATCAAAAAACCTCAATACTCTTCCCATCCCCCCAATTCTCCGACGTGATCGCATGGGCGGGCACCAGCGGGCTTCCGGCTGCCTTTCACTCCTCCTGTGACATAAAACACATGGCAAAAAAAGTGACCAGCCAAAGCCCGCTAATTTGACATGTTTATTCCTGATTAAAACGCGTATTTCCTCAAATAACCCAGTTATAGCGACATTTTCCATTGGTGTTGACGCACTTCCACAGGAACCCGGAAACCGGATCAAAAAAAGGGTAAACGGAGCCCGTATCGGGCTCCAAATAGATCATGTTCCCGGTATTTTGTATCTACCCGTAAAATGCCCGGTGCCGAACCCGGCCAAACCGGTCGCTGTATCCCGGTATAGGCTGCACAGCAGAAGGACTCCCGATATAGAGTGACATTGGTTCAGGATCACAAACACTTTGTTCATGGAACGAAAATATAGCGATCGACAAAAAAGAGATGAGATCTAATATACTTCTTCATGTGAACCAATATCGATCAGGACAACTTGTGTCCGGCTCTCATCAACAAAATCGAAGACGAGGCGGTGCTCATACGTAATCCTGAACGACCAGAGTCCTTTTAAGACCCCGCCCAAAGTATGGGTTTTTAAGGAAGGATGAAACGGATCTTCTTCAAACTGAACAATTTTTTTGGCAAATTGTGCTTTCAGGTCCGGGTGCTGGTGCGACCACTTTTTGTAAATTTTCCTGAATCGCTCCTCCCGAGATGGAGTTCAACCATTCAGATCCGCCAGAAGATCTTTCGCTGTTCCACTCCGGCTTGTGTGTTTCCGCACGCTTGCTTTCGCCTGCTTTGCCCGACTGACAATGGCCGTGCGTTTTGCGTCGATAAGCCTGCGGTGGATGATCTCCTGGAGATATTGCTGGTCTTCGATATCGAGCTTATCCACGTATTCAAGAACGGTATTGAGGGATACTGCTTCGGTTCCCATAGAGTGCCTCAGTACCATAATTGTTGTTGCTATACAAAGGCATTTTGATGGCAGGGCTGGCCGGAAGTCCCTTCTCTTACATTCGTGTGTATCTCTGCATTCCCTACAGTTTCTCTCCTGATTGCCCCAAAATCACACCCCCCAAAAGCACCGGTGAGTGCACGGTCGGAGCCCGTATCGGGGTTATTGGGGGTCATGTTATTTGAGGTTGGGATACCTTTTCTCTCTCTGGATCCACGGAAAAAAGCTATTGCCAAAACAGGGGTTCTTTTCATTTCCATGGACTTCAGGTCATCTGAGAAGAGATTTGCCTCACAATGGGTGCTATTAGCGGTCATTTCCAGCTGCAATATAGTCCCCAAATAGTCAAAGCGGCTAAATTCGGGAAGATCCCAAAACAATTGTGCTGTTTTTTGCTGAATTAGTGCTAAAAGGCCTGCCGGAACAGCCAAACGGAGCCCGTATTGGACTCGGAATAGATCATGTCCCGGGCATCAGGATCTGCTTGTAAAATGCCTGGATCCGAGGATTTTTCATGATTCGCGTAAATCCTGTTTTCAGGTGTGAATACCGGAATACTAGAGAGGAGCAACAAAATAGCAACCGGAATAATTAACACAATGTGCCACGGGATTTTCTCATGAGAAGACGTTTTAAAAATTGTGTGCAAGATTTTCCCGATCACTCTGCACGTCTTTCTTTAACCGATGACTGATGAGTAACTTCCGGTTGCACGGAAAAAATTGTACATCGTCAGGATTTGGTTCAAAAATAAAAAGTAACTATCCAGATCCCATCGAACACTATAACTCAACACTTGATTGCAAAGTCAACGAATAATCGCGGGTATTAATCCAAGGATAGTTGAAAAAACGATGAAGAATTCAAAAAAGTATCAGACAATCCCGCTGATGCAGGAGGGGGGAGGGATTATACAAAGAAGAACCCCATGGGGGAGCTTGAATGAGTGAACAGATCCGGGTGCAATGTTCCGAATACTTATAATGCCGGTGATCCAAGTACAATCATGAGCTCCGGTGTCACTATTGAAGAGGTGTATAAGGAGGTTAAAAAAATCCGGGCAGATATGGTCCGGCGTGAGGATCTTAAAAGCACTTGCTGATACTGCTCGAGATCCTGAGTAACCCTGCAACCATGCAGATCATTCGTAAATCTGACGAGGATATCCAATGCGGGAGAGTAAAAGAGATATCTTCTGTTGACGATCTGCTCCGCGAGTGCTCCTGATGCCCTGGATCATCCGGCGTACAGATACGTTTCTTGATAGCTTCCGTCGGGTCAGGGATAATTCAAAGCTCGTTTCTGAACTTGCGAGAAAGATCAAACGCCTTCAGGCAGACCCACTGCATGTTGGTTGCTGCCTGCATAGATAGACCTATATGTGGCTATAGGTTATAAAACAGATTCTGTTGTCAGGAGTCAAGAGGAATATAAATAAAATTACTACCGTGAAACCTGCCGTTTCTTTGCTTATTCACCATTTACTTAAGCATCTGGATCAATTCATCTTTTGATAACCCTTTCCAGATCGCAACTTTTGAAAGAATATCATGTAATGTACCGGGTGCGATCTCATTATGGAGGGGAATCGTTATCGTATGTTCGCCGGCAGGGGTGATACATCTAAGCTGGACATGACTTCCCCGCTGCCGGACGATCTGATATCCAAGTCCTGAGAGAACTTTAAGAAGATCCTTTCCGCTAACAACCGGAAGCCCGGGCAATAGTACCTACCTCTGTCTCTGATAATGAGAGGATGCGGATACTCTCCCCTTTTTCCAGTTCTTCTTCAAAGTGGATCCCGACTGCTTCACGAATATGTGCCATCAGATCATCGAGTGTCCGCCCTTGAGTAAAAATATCGACACCGATGCCCCGGCCGCACCAGTATTTACCATCAGAATAGCATTCAAATTTAACGAGCATGGAACACACACATCTGTTTAACGTTGTGATACAGTGTTATGCTGGTAACGATATGGTTTTTGTGGTGTTGGTTTTTTAGTTTTAGTTATCTTTGAAGATACTACACTAAATTTTGCATGCAATGTATCCGGTAATCAATAAAAACCTATTACAAGGGGAAAAAAGAATAACTCATTGAATCCCGAGTCTGGCCCGTAATTCTTTGGTAGTGAAGACACGCCCCTGCCGGGTATCCTCCTTTGCTTCGGCTATGTCTTTTACATCCTGCTCATCCAGGTATGCATCCGGGTTTCGGCATTTTCGCTTGATAAGCTCAGGCATAATACAAAAACTATCCCCCGGTGAGATTATCAAACCTGCGATTGATCTGGTTATCAGGGGAAGACGTATCAAAATGGCATCGGGCAGGTTGGATTTCTCCGTCCTATTACGAATCACAAAATCGTGATTTATACCACACTATTGTGTTTTATCCGGTGGGGGGCATGGAACACACACATCTGTTTAACGATGTGATACAGTGTTATGCTGGTAACGATAGGGTTTTTGTGGTGTTGAATCTCCTCAAAGATACACCACCCGATTTTTCTGGCAGCAGCGTGACCGTTTACCTTTTCACCAATGTTGGGGTGTAGGGGGGGATGCACCCTTTACCCCAAACAAGGGGGGGAGGGGGGTAGCTCCCTCAGAGCGATCAAGGGTACCCCTACCCCCCATGACAGGGATGGGTATCCCCCCTTTGCACAGGAAACGGGGGGTCCGGATGACGAGCCCTCCGTCTTAAGGTGGAAAATGGAATGGGGGGGTGGGTACCCCTCTAAGGTTGTGGGTGGTGGGTAGGGGGGGTATGCCTTTGACCCTGATCAAGGGTGGGAGGGGGTCATCGATCCGGAGTGAGGTGGGGTACCTCCCCTGTCTGACACTGGCTGAAAAATGTGACTCTCCGATGTTGGTTCCAGCGGAAGGAGAGGACAGGAGTATGCAGGCGGGAGGGGGTACCCCCTCCCCAGGTCAGGGAAGGTGGGGGGGTAGGGGGGTCTTCAAACGGGATCAATTCAGAATACTACCCGGCACCTTTTCCTCCGGATTCTCATGATCAGCGATGTGCGATTGGTTAACCTGTCCTTTTTTCCTTGTACCCCATCCAACACATAACCTTTGATTAATCCCGGGAGCCAGGCGATCTCTTTTTTTCCCGGTCCTGAAATTTTTTTTAAAAATTGAAAAATATTCCCGATGGATTAAGCATGGTCTGTGTTGAGATATGCCGGACATCGGCACCGCTACCCCATCGCTTTTTTTATGTCAGGGAAACAATAATTCAGAAGGAATAACTATAATTTTGCCGTGAAGTTTTTTAACCGGCATCCTCATAAAATCCGGTACAATTCATCATTTTTTATATTGTTTCTTCACCAGATTTTACGATGAGATTCATCTAAACTCTCTTAAAACAAGCCACATCAAAAAAGAAATATTTATATACAAACAATTACAATATAACAAAATTATACATTGTCGTGTCCATCGTGGGCATGTAAAAAGGTGTTTGAAACTATGGCTTTTACAAGAAAGAACGATGAAGCAGTATCTCCGGTTATCGGTGTGATCCTGATGGTCGCCATTACGGTGATCCTCGCAGCGGTTATCGCTGCGTTCGT
>JAPKXT010000040.1 GCA_026394695.1 Methanoregula sp. | reverse complement strand
ACCCGCACACTCGATGCCGATCCGATGCAGGGTGGTGAACGGGTAGCCGGTTGCCTTACGGGTTCCCAGTTCTTCACCGAATGCTACAGTAAGGATTTCATTCTGGAGAATATCTGCCCTCTGGAATCTGTGCAGGATGAGCCATTCATTGCCCGCTGCTGCCGCTCCGAACGCGAGGGCGTCGGGATACACAAAGGGAAGTTCGGTGCTGTGGTTCACTGGGGTGCAGGCCCGGCGCAGATCGCCCGAATGGTGAATGATCTTGTTGTACGATGGAGGGCTAAATGACCCGTATCGCCATTGTTGAAGGAGACGGGATCGGTCATGAAGTGATCCCGGTTGCACAAAACGTTCTTGAACTGCTCCATCCCGAGTACGAGTACTTCCCGGTTGAGGTCGGATACCATCGCTGGGAAATGACCGGATGCCCCTGTGCAGATCACGATATTGCCGAACTGAAGACCGCTGATGCAATCCTGTTCGGGGCAATTACAACACCCCCCATGAAGGATTACCAGAGCGTGATACTCCGGATCAGGAAAGTCCTCGACCTCTACGCAAACCTGCGCCCTGTCAAGGGAAACGGGTTCGATATCATGATCGTACGGGAAAATACCGAGGGGCTCTACTCCGGTATCGAAGAGATCAGCGCTGACCGGGCGACGACCCTCCGGGTGGTGACCCGTGAGGGAACCGAGCGGGTCGTCCGGTCTGCAATCCGGCTTGCACAGCAGCGGAGCGGCAGGCTGACCATCGGGCACAAGGCAAACGTGCTCAAGTCCGATGTCCTGTTCCGTGACATCTGTTTAGCCGAAGCAAAATCTTCAGGAGTGTCTTGTAATGATAAGTTCATCGACGCACTTGCACTGGACCTCCTCTTGCACCCCGCTTCCTATGATGTCGTTGTCACGACCAATATCTTTGGGGATATTTTGTCGGACACGACATCGTATCTTGTCGGTGGCCTGGGACTGGTACCGAGTGCCAATATCGGAGACCGCTATGCCCTGTTTGAGCCAGTACACGGGAGTGCTCCGGATATTGCCGGGCAAAACATTGCAAACCCGATCGCTGCTTTGCGGAGTGCGGGGATGCTGCTGGCCTATTGTGGTGATGCACAGGGATCGGACCGCATCGAATCTGCGATCCAGGAAGTGCTCTCCGGGGGAATCCGGACCCGTGACCTCGGTGGTTCAGCGGGGACCCGGGAGTTCGGGGATGCAGTGATCCGGGCACTTATACGGAAGGAATAATCATGGCTGCATTTGCAAAGAGTTCAGATAAAGGGTATATCCCGGTATCTCCGGGGATCTTCCGGAAGACGCTCGTGTCAGGGGCACGGACGCTCCTGACGGAGTTCCGGCTGAAAAAAGGAGCGGAACTCCCGGTCCACTTTCATTCCCATGAGCAGACCGGCTACCTCGTGTCGGGCCGGATGATCCTGACGATCGGGGATGAGGTAAACGAGATGCGGGAAGGGGACAGCTGGGTGATTCCGGGAAACGTGACGCACCGGGCAGAGGTCCTAGCCGATTCGGTGGCAGTCGAGATATTCTCTCCGGTAAGAGAGGATTATCTCCAGGAATAACGGTTAAAAAAATACCAGCACAGGATCCTTTCCCTGCATTCCCGAAGTGATATACTGCATGTACGATACATCAGCGTTTTTTTGCTGTATCCGGGAGCGGGCAGGAGATCATGGTGTCTACGGTGACATGTCCGCCGGCTTGTATCGTTCCCAGGTAAACGCTGGTCCAGCAGATCTGTCGCCCATCAAGGTACATATTTGCAGATGTCGTAACTTCCCGTGCATCAGCATAGCCGACATTGGCACCCTCGACATGCACAAGGAGTGGTTCCGGATTGGTATTACTCCTGGTTGCCGGCCAGGTCCAATAGCCATCGATATGGATCTGCGGGACGTCTTTTTTTACCACGGTGGCAATGGTGACCGGAACTGTTGTTGAAACTGTGGTCGCACCAGGTACCAGTGATGGTGAGAACGACGCACTGCTCCCCGTAGTAACACTTATGTTCCGGGACCAGGTTGTATACCCGCGTTCACGAACCTCAACCGTGTGGTTACCGGCCGGTACCGCATTGATGGTATTCGGCGTAGTACCGTGATATTCATTATCAAGGTAGACCTCCGCACCGGATGGTGACGAAGTGATCCTGACTGACCCTGTTTTGTCCGGTAGTGGCGTGGTGCACCCACACAGAAAAACACAGACGACCAGTATGCAGATGGCAATTTTCTCGAACATTTTTCACACCTGTAAGCATTGTTTGCACTCGTTCATCGGATAATAGCTTGCATGGGATCGTTCATAATCACCGGATTATCCGGCAGGAGCAAAAATTCTGCGAAAATATATATATATTGTAACGATGATAGCCTCTCATCGGCTCTTTCAACCGAATGGATGTGAGGTTCTGGTATGGATGACATGAAGAAGTATCTGGCTGAACTTCTGGGAACATTTGTCCTGGTATTCATCGGAACAGCGAGTGCTGTTGTTGCAGGAAAACATATCGGTTTTCTCGGAATTGCACTGGCCTTTGGTATATCAGTCCTCGTGATGGTATATGCGATCGGCCAGATCTCGGGATGCCATATTAACCCTGCAATAACCATTGCGATGCTTGTCAATGGGAAAATTCCCGCAAAGGAAGCGATCATCTACATTATTGTGCAATGCATCGGTGCGATCATTGCATCGTTGCTGCTCCTGACAATAATGTCCGGACTTCCCGGCTATGATCTGGCAACAAATGGCCTCGGCCAGAACGGCTATGGAACAGGTTCTCCCGACGGGTATTCCCTCTCAAGCGGATTTATCGCTGAAGTTGTCCTGACCTTTATATTCCTGATCGTCATATTCGGAGCGACAAGCAAAAAAGCACCTGCCGGGTTTGCAGGAATAGCGATAGGGTTCACGCTCGCCATAATCCATATGGTGGGAATCCCCATCACGGGAACTTCGGTGAACCCTGCACGGAGCCTCGGGCCTGCGCTGGTTGCCGGGGGGACGGCTCTTTCCCAGCTCTGGTTATTTATTGTTGCACCCATCATCGGGGCAATCATTGCAGCAGTGGTCTGGAAATACCTGTTTGAGGATTCCGGTTCACCGGCATAACCCTGACATTTTTTTAGGTTTTTTTTAAGTTTTCCCGGTTCATGTGCGATATCAACAGCGACCGGATCATCACGGTGTGAAATCTACCGTTCTTACCCGATCTTCTTTTTTATGTTGTTGAGCGAGACCTGATATGTGCCTTTTCTCACGGTATGACGGTCATCAACAGCCTGCCAGAATACTACGTTATTATGTTCTCTTTAGAGACAGACTCATAATACTCGTGACTTCCAATACAGTACGCATGGAAAAGAAGGTCATCTTCGCATTCCTGTTCATTCTGCTATTTCCTGCACTGGTCCTCCTCCTTTCCGGAGATTTAACCTGGCCGGAAGGCTGGATCTTCAGCACCTGGTTTATTCTTTTCTGTTTTTTTACGATCCTGTACCTGTACCGGAAAGACCCGGCGTTGCTTGCAGAACGGTATAAGCAGCCCGGTACCGGTAACCAGGAAGGCTGGGACAGGTATGTTGTCTATGGGCTCCTGGTCGGGTTTATTCTTTGGATCGTCATCATGCCTCTTTATGCAAAACGGTTCGGATGGTCCCCGGTGTTTCCTCTCTGGCTGAACGTTCTTGGAGAAGCCGGGCTGGTCGGATCATTTTTCCTGTTCTTCCGGTCATACACCGATAACACGTTCCTGTCCCCCCTTGTCAGGATCCAAAAGGACCGGAACCAGCGGGTTGTGTCAACAGGAGTATACGGGTTTGTCAGGCATCCCATGACCCTTGGAGCGATCCTGATGTTTATCGGGGCACCCCTGGTGCTTGGCTCGGTCTACGGTATCCTTGCCGGTCTCGCCCTGACCATGCTTCTCATGGCAAGGGTACGGGGAGAAGAAGTGATGCTTGCCCGGGAACTGGACGGCTACCGGGAGTATATGCAGAAGATCCGTTACCGCCTTTTTCCTTTTCTCTGGTAGCGGCAATTTTTTTTCTGTGCTGCTTTTTATTATACAACTCTGCGGGGGCTGGTCGCCCTTCCATCATGGTAACAGAAGATTACGACAACAGACAGGTTATCTACGATGAATGACGTTGGATGAACCAATGAAACCATTCAGGGATTTCGCACCCACATCACGGGTCAGGAATTACGTCACCCATCCGGTGTCCCTGTAGCAGGCTAAAAAAAATTTACATCAGGTTGCGGAGGACATGGGCGAACCGTTCCATCCCGGTTATGATCTTTTGTTCAGTGGAATTGGAAAAGTTCAGGCGTATGGTATTCCCACCTCCGCCATCGGTATAAAATGGCGTGCCGGGAAGGACCGCAACACCCTCTTTTAAGGTCTGCTCGAATACTTCGGTCGATGAAATCCCATCCGGCAACGTTAACCAGATGAACATACCCCCCTCCGGTTCTGTATAGTCCACCGATTCCGGGAATTTTTCCCTGATCATATCGATCATGAGATGGCATTGTGTCTGATATACCTTGCAGATTTTCCGGATATGATCATCGATATTCTGCTGCTGCAGGTATTGGTACGCGATACGCTGCGACAGGTAATTTGAATGCAGGTCTGACGCCTGTTTTGCAATGACCAGTTGATCCATGATATCCGGAGGCGCCACCACCCATCCAAGCCGCATGCCCGGCGCCAGGATCTTGGAAAATGACCCGGTGATAATGGTCTGGTCCGGTAAAAATTCCCGCATGGACGACATGGTCTTTCCGGAAAAATTCAGTTCGCCATAGGCATCGTCTTCAACAAAAAGCGTGCCGGTGTTTTCAAAGACAGATGCCAGTTCCCGGCGCCGATTGTTTGTGTAGGAGATCCCGGAGGGGTTTTGTGAATTAGGGATGCCATAGAAGAATTTAACCGTGTGTGTCTTGAGCACCTGTGCCAGCATGACAGGGTCAGGGCCACTCTTATTGAGGATAACCGGGTGGAAAACCGGTTCGTAAAGGGAGAATGCCTGGATTGCACCCAAATATCCCGGGCGTTCGATTGCGATATGATCGCCATTATCAATGAAAACTTTACCGATCAGGTCAAGACACTGCTGCGAACCGTTTGTGATCAGGATATCATCGGGAGAAACAGATAATCCGAGACGTTTTCTGTACCGATCTGCGATGAACTGACGGAGCGGCAGGTAACCCTCTGTTGTCGAGTATTGGAGAACGGAGCTGCCATCTTGGGCGAGCACCGTTGCTGCAGCACGGCTGATCCCATTGACATCAATAAGAGCAGGATTCGGGAGCCCACCGGCAAAAGAGATAATCGATGGATTTTGTGTGACTTTCAGGATCTCCCTGATAAACGATTTGGGGGTTTTTCCCATCCG
>JAPKXT010000064.1 GCA_026394695.1 Methanoregula sp. | reverse complement strand
ATCTGTTGGCGAGATGATGGCTGGAGCCGGTATTTTTATCGGTTGCGATGAGGGACTAATGAGGAACAGGGCGGCAACAATGATCACGAGAATGATGATTCCGCCGATTATGAGCCAGGGGAGACGAGATCTCTTTGCCATGTAACTAAGGTATTTTATTCTGTGAGTTATACGGGTTGTTGCATAAAAATACCATCGGGAGCGTCAGGCAGAATTTCGATGGAAAGAAAAAATAACGGTTTCTTATACAACCAGACACATGAGGAGGATTGTTCTTTCTGATGGCACAGGTGAAGTGAGCATGATGTATAATCTGAATGATGGTGCGAAATAGTTCGTGATCGCAATGCCTGCATGGGGATTCATCGTGGCATTTATCAGGGTACGCAGCTGGTGGTGGGATCGCCGTGGGTACGATCCGTTGTACCGGTGGAAGAAGAAATAATAAATGGATACTCAGATTGAAAAAATGGCAAAAATTGTAGAACACCGGGACGTCCTGCCGGAAATCCCGGAGTCAGCGGCAAACAGCAACACGATGTTTTAAGGGATTGGTTGGGCTGTTCAACACCGGGACCAGGCCCCCTCTTTTTTTAGTCCTCTCTCAACACCCCGTCATCGCCGGGTTTATGAACCGTTATATGTTCATCGGGATCTCCAGACGTCGACAAAGATCCCAGGGCCATCATCCCTGACCGGGAATACCTGCCGATACTCACCGTTTTTTCTTGTGAGCTGGCGGTGATGGGGGGCGATACTCCTCTCCTTCAAAGAGCCTGTTCATGTGCATCTGACTGAACATTTTCATATGCATGATTGCCCCCTTGTTCCGTGTATTGAGTACAGAACTGCTCCCGCCGATAAAGGGCGGGATCATGACGAGTTCCTCGTCATCGACATTGATCTCCAGAACATTTTCAAAGTTCATGAATTTCTTGGCCTCGAGAAATTCCGGGGGTGCAAACGGAGGGGGGGTATGGAATCGTTCCGGGGAAATGACGTGGATCTCGGCATTCTTCACCGGGAACATCCTGCGTAATTTTTCAGCAAGTCCCGGCGTTTCGGATATGACAATTAATCGTACCCGGATATCCTGGATTTTTATGTTTTCAATAAACGGGAGGTATCGATCCCCAATCACACACTCGATATGCTTCTTTGCCTTGCCGAAAAGATCACGGATTTTATACTCGATGTTGGCGTCCCCGTAGATAGTCCAGAGGGCATCCTCCTTGTCGGTGCGGACCTTCTCTTTCTCCAGCGTCCTGAGTGCCGCCAGTGCCTGGTCGGCTGCCTTCCTGTGCCTGTCCATGAGGAGGTCGATGGCCATTTCAGGAGAGATCGCGCTGTACCGGGCAGGTTTTGAGAATCTCTTTACGGCGAGTCCAATTTCCGCAAGACGATCCAGAGCCTCGTATACGCTCGGCTTTGATATGGAGAGAAACTCGATGATCTCCTTAGCTTCAGCGTTGTCGTACAGGACCAGCGTAGAGTAAACCCTCGCTTCATAGTTGGATAACCCGAGATCATTGAGCGATTTTATGAGGGCTGAGGGAATGCTCTCCATGGTATAATCATAATCTTTCAGTTGATAAAAATTTTACTACTTCGTTGAAAACCTTTTTATGTTCCGGGTAACAACCTAGTTTAGAAAAAGTAGTAAAATTTTTTACTATCAAACTGAGGAAACCCATGTTCAGTAAGGTAAAACCAATGGCAATCCCCGCATGCCGGGATTTGACCGTAAAAAACAGACCGGTTCTTTCGGGAACCGGAGATGTACCGTCGACCTGCTTTGCGATGTCACGGTCCGGAATATTCCTGTTACTTATCGTAACAATGGGGCTTTTAGTGCTTCCGGTAACTGCATACCAGACGCCGGATTCGCTTGTTGCCGCCGGGAATGTCTATATATCCGGTGTTACGTATGATCCTGGATCTTTTTTTACCGATGATTCAGGTACCGTCATGGTATATGTTACCAATAGCAACACTGATACGAGTGTCGTTATAAATCACGCAACCATCGGTGACGAAAATATCAGGCTTACAAGCAATCCTTACGATTCCTCAGCCAGCATCGGTCCTCTCCAGAAACAATCGTTTACGTTTTCTCTTGTTGCTGATGCCCCGGACGGCACGTATTACCCGACATTCTCCTTAAGTTTCCGGGATGCTGACAGCCTTTACTACCGTGCGGTTGTTGAAGTGGATAATACGCCACTCGAACTGACGATTCTCCAGAAACCTGATGCGTTTACCCAGGGAAAGAAAAAGACCATTTTCGTACAGGTTGCTAACCCGCGGAAAAATGAGGTAAGGAACGTTATCCTTGATGTTTCCGGCACGGGAATAACAGCGAGCCCGGCTAAAACATTTATCGGGAACCTTGCTCCGGGGGCGAAAATCCCCGTGAACTTCACGGTGACACCCGACCAGGAAACTGACCTTATTCTGACGGTAACGTATAACAACGGTAATAATCCTCATAAAGTGACCATGGATCTCCCGATTTCCTTTGGAACCGATAAAATGCAGGCAAATCCGGTGATCAGCAATATCCAGGTCACCTCCAGCGACGGTATTTACCACATCACCGGTGATGTGAATAATGCCGGACTGGAAACGGCAAATACGGTCACGGTCACTTCGCTCTTACCAGCAGTCCCGCAGGACCCCTACAAGACCTATGTTGTCGGAGCCCTCAAACCTGACGATTTCGGGAGTTTTGAGGTGACCTTCACCGCAAACGGCGCGATGAGTGTCCCTCTGCGGATGTCCTATAAGGATGCGGACGGGAATATCATCACCTCCCAGCAGGATGTGACGTTGACGGTTGCAGATTCCACGCAGCAGGCTGATCAGCCAATCCTTCTCCCGGTCATTGTGATCGTCCTTGTCCTTGCTCTTGCCGGCGGTTATCTCTACTACCGGAGAAAAAAGAACCAGTGAGGGCGGTGCATCATGCAACCGGTAATCCAGTTTGTGGATGTGGTAAAGATATACCCGCTCAAGGCAGGGGATGTGATGGCACTTAACCACATTTCCTTTGCGGTGGAACGGGGAGAGTTCATTTCCATCATGGGGCCATCGGGATCAGGAAAATCCACATTGCTTAACCTGATGGGATGCCTCGATCCCCCGACATCCGGGAACATCTTTATGAGCGGGATTGGTGTCCGCGCTATGAACGATGTGGAGTTGACAAACCTGCGCAGGGACCGTATCGGGTTCATCTTCCAGTACTTCAACTTATTTCCCCTGTTAAATGTCATTGAAAACGTGAATTTCCCCCAGATGCTGAAATCAGGAAAGGATGTGAACCCGGATAAGGCAAAGGAGGTGCTCCATGCAGTCCAGCTGGAAGATCAGTTCTATACCCACACACCTATGGAACTCTCCGGTGGACAGCAGCAGAGAGTTGCGATAGCACGGGCCCTCATTAACGACCCCGACATCCTGCTGTGCGATGAACCGACCGGCAACCTCGATTCAAAGACCGGCTCAAGTATCATGGAGCTGATGACCGAACTGAACAGGAAGGGTGCGACCATCATCTGTGTAACGCACGATCCGACCGTAGCGAAATATTCAGACCGTACTATCCGGATTGTTGACGGGTGCATTGCCTCATGATCTTCTGGGAAATTGCAAAACGCAATATCCGGATCCACATGCTCCGTTCATCACTTGCAATGCTCGGCATCGTAATCGGGGTTGTAGCCATTGCCTCGATGGGCATACTCGGGAACAGTTTGGTAGCAACCGTCTCTGAAAGTCTCTCTTCGGTTGGGGACAGTGTTATCGTTAGCCCTTATACCGGAGGCGGCGGGGGTATGATGGGAGGAGGTGGTGGTGGGGGGAGCTCGGTTAATTTGAAGATCACCGACCAGAATTACCAGCAGATCAAACGCGCCGTTGCTCCCAATGTGGCAATACCGGTGCTGTCGACATCGGAACGCATGAAAGTGGGTGTTGGCAGTGATGATATTGTTGCAACCATTTATGGTGTCGATCCACAGTATATCCCGGATCTCAAGCTGGTGTTAATCGCTGGTGATTACAACAATGGGAATTCCGGCTGTCTCGTGGGATCCACCTTTGCCGAGGACCATAATATCAAAGTAGGCTCACGGATTTCCATCGGCAGCGATGGCGAAAAGGGTACGCTCCGCGTCACCGGCATCATTGAGGAACGGGGCATGAGTTTTGATCTCAGCACTGATTCTGCGATTGTGGCAACCCAGGACTGGTTCGATAATACCTACAACCGGAATGATTACGATCAGGTTGTCGTCAAGGTAAAAGAGGGGCAGGATACAGCGGACGTTAAAACTATTATCGAAAAACAGCTGAACAAGCGGGACAAGATCGTCAGTGTAACGGACAGCAAAGCAACGCTGGCCTCCATCTACTCGACGTTTGGTACCATCACGACATTTGTTTCTGCCATTGGTGGGATTTCGATGATCGTTGCCGGGGTTTCGATCTTCAATATCATGATGATGTCAGTCAATGAGCGGATCAAGGAGATCGGCATCATGCGCAGCATCGGCACTCAGAAAAAAGAGGTGATGAGTATGTTTGTCTACGAGGCGGCAATCATCGGGGTTATCGGAAGTGTTGTTGGGGGCATACTGAGCATCTTAACGGGGTATGCCATCAGTGCCCTGATGCTTGGATCGACCAAGTACCTGTTCACGATGGCAAATGCATTGTCTGTCGGTGAAGGGATCTGCTTTGGGATCGTAGTCTGTCTTGCCTGCGGCATCTACCCGGCCTGGCAGGCGGCGAACTTAAACCCGATCGATGCGCTGAGGCATGAGTGAGGAATGGGATGAAATTGAAACTTTTTTTCATCGATCAAAAAAAGCCTGTTCCACGGCTGACCGGGCCATGACACCCTGACCGGTTCACCGGAATATAGGGAGAACGAAAAAAAATTTGAGCGGAACATCACTTCCGCGCACCTCCTTCCAAATATCGCAAATCCGGGCCCGTAAAATTCGAATTCCCAAAAAAATTCCCGCGCCCGATCACCTCCCCCATCGCTTCCGGGAATCCGGGCATGTCCCGAGTCCTGAATCCCCCAAAAGGTCCTGAAATTCCCGTGTCTGACAATCGGGTCACATTATCCTTATAAGATGAATTGTCATTGTATGAAATAGAACAATGACACAAGATTACTGCACAAAAACATCGAGAGAGATCCGGGATCTCGGGTATGCACCGAAGGCTGCACGCCGGTTTGCCCGGCTCTTCTTAATTATTCAGATGTCAGTGTGCGGGCTGATGGGAATATTTTACGTCCTGTCCCAGGTTGAGCATAATCGGAGTACCGGTTCCGGGGAATGGTTATCGGGCGCCCGGGCCGGGATGGTTTCACCCGACTTTTCTGGTTTACGGTAACCGCCGGTTTTTGGGTATGATCGTTGTCGTTGAATTGTCCCCTTAGGTTATCCTGTCCATAAAAGATGGTCCTGTAGCCTCCGATAGTTCCGGCTCTGTACACCATCATACCCCAACCGGTTGTAGTTGTCTTAAAAAACATGAGCGGTTGCTCTCGATTACCGGTTCTGCCGGCATAAACACCATTTCAGACGTGATTACGAATGACAGATGCGAACAACAAAGACACACCACCATCGGGATCCCAGGGGATCCCCGGGCGGAGAAGTGAGGGCAGTGCCGGATCTTCCCGCGAGGTGACCAAACCGGATGCAAAGGCATCCTGTACGGTTGGCAACGGACAGGAGAACACCCATGATAGAACTGCTGAAGAAGAGCAGAAGAATGGCAGCCCGGTTCCGCACTATGTAGAGCGGAAGACCGGACTCCGCGGGCTGGGTATCGCGCCTTCGCGGGAAAAAAAGAGCACGATAAGGAGAAGAACGGAGCAGGACCTCAACGGTCCTGATCCTGAAGTGCCCTATGCCAGGTTCGAAACAGCAGCCCGGTCTCTTGTCTGTTCCCTGATGGAACGACAGGACCGGATGAACGAGGAGATCTTCGTAAAACTCAATGATCTCGGGTACCGGCAGGATGATCTCGAAGCGACGGTTGAGGATCTCAGGCAGGGGAAGCGGTCCGGATGACAAAGCCCCGGGAATATGACCTTGTGGTCCCGCTTCACCTTATACCCGTTACCATTGCCCAGCGGATCCGGGAGCGGGGCGGGAACCTGTACCGTATCTCTGTTGTCCGGACACACCAGCACCATTACACGATCAAATGCAAGTGCCGGGCAAAGCTTGCGATGGAACCCTTAGAGGATCCTACGGATCGTCCGGTGAATGGCGGACCGGAACAACTATCCGGGCCTGCCGATGGGAACCCGGGACCGGAACCATTATCCGATACTACCAGAGGGAATCCGGGACCGGGACAAATCTCCGGACCTTCCAACGAGGACAGGGACGATGCCTGATCACGGGGTCCCTTCCCCGGCATATACTATCGAATCCGCACTGGCTGTCCTTTTTGACCCGGGCCAGGTGATCGAGGTCCGGGCCCTGGCTGACACGTGTACGCACAGCGGATACTTCACTGATACTGCCGCACTCAGCCGGTGTGCTGAGGCACTCGATACCGACCCGGCAGTGCACGGGATCTACGTTACCCTCAACGAGATGAACCCTGCCCTGCTTGCACGGCGTGCCAACCGGATCA
>JAPKXT010000215.1 GCA_026394695.1 Methanoregula sp. | reverse complement strand
CATTGGATATAATCACCGTTTCACGGGTAAATTTGTCCTTGTGCCGGTCAACTGTTTCTTTGTTGAGGGCCAGCACAAAATCCACGTGATCCCAACAGGTCCCGATGCTCTTTTCACTACCCCGGATGATCGCAAAATTATGCCCGCCCCGTATCAGGGAGGGGTAATCAAAATAGAGGTATATAGTATACCCGATATGGTTGAGCAGGTGGGCAACCAGTGCACCTGCACTATTGATACCATCACCTGCTCTTCCTCCGATAAGCACAGATACATCTTTCATGGTGGTTCCCCGTATGTTCTGATACTTTTTTTGAGGTGTAAATAGGTTGGCATACTCCCATTCCCTCTACTGGTAAAACCAAAAAAACCGGGTCTGGCACACTTCGTTTCCCATATCAGTATATGAAACGGTAATGCCTGGTATCAGAGAAGACGTGTTCTCAACCGGTCTTGGGGTGCCGCTGTCGAATCTCTTTGTGTTCGCTGAAGGACTTGTAGCGGGGAACGTGAGGGATTACCTGGCGCACTTGGGAGAGGTAATAACTTGCGCGCAATCAGACCTTGGATTGTACCGGTGAACGCCCGTATCCGGCATGCCCGTGATAATCCTGCAGATACCCCGGGAACCATCAGCAGGAGGATTGTGCTGAATGGTTACCGCAGGTATAAAATTCCCTGACGGGGGAAAGGGAATGCTGCACGAAAAAGGCAATGAAAAATCACTTGAAAAACACGGCAGTCACAGGACTGATACGCACCGATGACCGCACTAGGTTAGTTCACTGTTTTTTCATCAACTGTTCAAGAATATTTTTCAGGTCATTAATTTTGTAGGGTTTGGTAAGTCTTCCGCTAAAACCGAACCGGGAATAATCCTGTACAACAGGATCGTTTGCGTACCCACTGGATATTATGGCTTTTATAGCAGGATCAAATTTCCTGAGCTCTTCGATCGTTTCTTTTCCCCCCATCCCTGTCAGAACTGATAGATCAAGGATGACAATATCAAAAGGGACTCCGGTGATCTTTTCTTTTTTATAGAGATCGATCGCAGCCAGACCGTCCGTGGCGGACATAACATCATATTTTAGAAATTTCAGCACTTCATGTGTCACATCAAGGATCATCTGCTCATCATCCATCAGGAGTATCTTTCCTTTGCCGGCCATAAAAAAACCCGAGTCAGTAGGTAGTGATTCGTCTCTCTTTTACTAAATACCCTGTCCTGATGACAGGCACTAGAACTTCTCTGATGCAGAAATAACCCGGTCCGATTCGTTATTACCAGAGGAGGGCCGTTTTGTGTTCTGCCAGGAGATCAATGGTACCTTGGGGTCAATAGTACCCGGTATCCTCCTTCACGTCAGGTAATCGTATCTCCTGCACAAGCCGGTAGATCTGATGACCATTTACCGGTTCGGATTTATTTCTTCATTGCACGCAAACGCGCGGCTTCAGCGGTATCCTCAACCCGGAGAAGAAATGTGCCATGACAGGGTTTTGTATACGGGAAGATGATAAAGTCCCGGTCAAGCCCTATCGCAATGGGTGGCACCCCAATGGTGTGGATATCAAAGATCTTGAAACCCGGCTGGACATCGATATACTCGGTAAAATTCTTTTTAATGTATTCC
>JAPKXT010000163.1 GCA_026394695.1 Methanoregula sp. | reverse complement strand
ATTATCGTATATTTCCGGAAGGCATGTGTCAGGATTAAGGGCAAGGTCTATAAGGATCGGCCGGCGCTCCCCGTAGAACGGTATCGCATAACAAAAGTCACCTTTCCCGAGAATTTCACCCGTAGAAAAACCGGTTAAGTCCTCCATCGCCCGGTTCCATGCAAGGACTACTCCGTTGCGATCGATCACAAACGTGGCATCCGGAAGATCGCGGATAAACTCCAGTTCCCGGAACACATGGAGGGTTATCGGCACCTTTTTCCCCGGTCGTGCCGAGGCCCTCTTTTTAGGTTTTTTGCCCACGGTTTTTTTGTTTTTTTGGCTTGCTGGTCCTATTGCTCTTGTTTTTTCAGTCTTTCTTTTGTTTGTTGGCGGGCTCATTCAGACACCATCGGGTAACCAGAACTGGTTTATAGGGGATGGTTATCTGTCCATTATTAAGGTTTGCCGGTATTGGTGATCAGATTCGTACCGTACTGGATAAAGTCCAAAAAAAGCAGCAGGAAAGATTTGATACTCCGGTTACCGTAACAGAAGGGGGATTGGGAGAGGGGAACATTGAGCCATTAATAGGACTGGTACACAAATCACCATTTCTGAAATACGTTTCAAATCTGCATTCATATACGGGATGCAGGGAGATGGAACGCCAACCTATCCCTGGAGTGAGGTGGTCACTTTCTTCAATCACCATAAAACCAGAACATCCCCGTGGGGCTGCGGTGATCGTACATAGATCGTACATGAATATGGGGGGTACAAGGAAGGATAATGCGGCCCCGGATGACGCGTTGCGGAACCAGGGCTTGCAGCATAAATTATTGATTGCCGTGGTCATGGGGAACACTATCTCCTTCTCGATGAAGAGATTGGATCCGATGTTGATGCGACTTTCCGGTAGTGCAGTTCTTTTGAAACGTTACCGCCATCGGGCATTCTTTTGGGCCTGTCTGAACTCAATACTTATTATCGTATAACAGGCAATGGGTAAAGGCAAATAAATTGTTGATGTGATTCAAAATGAATTTTGGAGATATAGGTGGAATGGGCGGGGCTGTTGCAGGTTACATTTCAACGCCTGAGGGACAAGACGCGGTCAAAAAATATCTCACCTCCCCCGATGGTATTGCAATGCTACAGAATTTTGCAGGCTCTCCTGAGGGAAAGAAAGTGATTTTGAGCACCCTGCCTCAAATACTCGCCGGACTCAATCTTCCCCCTGGTGTTGCTGATATGATCAAGGGTTCCCTTGGCAATCAGTAATAAAAAGCGGTTCGGTTTTTTCTTTTTTTTTAATTTTACTGAGATTTACTGATATGTCCGTGTCACCACATCCGATTACGACGAGAGATCAGTTTCCGCTATACTTCCCCCCGGGATTTGGTATTGGGGTTGAAATCCCTCATTTTGTTCCAACCTCTTTTCATGTTTTGACCTCATTGCCTTCTGGTAATACCGGCTTGGATGCGAAAATAAGACCTGATGCTATGGTGAAGGGGGCTTCCACCGGGATTGCTGTCGAGAACGGACTCCCGGCAGGATAGAATCATCGGTCTTTTTCCTTGCACAGGGAAAGAAACCGCTCCACCACTCCCTCGTTCCGTACCTCGGGGTGGAACATCACCCCATAGAGAGGCCTGTCCGGGTGGCGGACAGCCTGTACACCACTGTCCGAGACTGCCATCACCTCCCATCCCCGGGGGGGGTCGCAGGTGAAGGAGTGCAGTTCATACGCCGGGAATGCCGGGCTCCCGGGAAGGACCGGATCCGGCGTATCTGCCCGGACCGTCGTCATTCCGATCTCGCAACCCGGGCGGATGGTGCCTCCGAAGACCAGACAAAGGACCTGCATCCCAGCACAGATCCCGAGTACCGGGACAGAAATATTCCGGAGCCAGGAGAACTCCTGCGCCCTGGCGGCAAAGAGGTTGTCTTTCAGGGCTGTCCCACAGAGGATGATACCGGTGACGTCTTTCAGGTCATCGCTCCGTATCTCAGAAAAATGCGTCTCCCTCCACTCCCATCCAGCCCTCCCCACGATGCGGGCGACCGGGCCTACAAACTCGTCCCGGGAGAGCGAATGAGCCCGATACGAGAGATCCAGGAGGAGAATCATTTTGTCTCCAGGCTGGCACGCCGGACCCTGAGAATCCCCCGGTAATTGAAGTACTCTTCCGTGGACTCCTCGATCACGATCCTTTTAGTATAAAACGGGGCATCCAGCACCAGGGTCTCGTACTCCCCGCCTTCACCGGTGAGGGTGATGCGGTGCTTCCGGGCGTACTGCTTCAGGTCCTTTAACGCCTCCCGGTCGATCATCCTTCCCAGCCAGGTGGCATCAAAAGGGGCGGAGAAGACACCGGTGACCACGGCCCGGAAGCCGGTCTCGATCAGCAGCTCCATGTAAGCCTCCTGGTCCGTATACCAGAGCGGGTTGAAACACCACAGGTCCAGGTCCCTGCAAATGCGCTGGATCCGGGCTGCCTGGTATACGGAAAGGAGGGCCCCGGTTACTACGCCCTCGATGCCATGGCGTTCCACGGCCAGACAAATGGCCCGGGAGAGATCCGAGAGCTCGGCCTCCTCAATTCCTTCGGTCTCCACGGTGACAAGGGGGAGACCGGCAGCCTCCGCCTGCAGGGGGACCAGGTGCACGTTGGGGATATGGAACATGTAGCTCTCTTCATTCCGGGAGCGAACCGAGATGAGGCATGCTACCTCCTCTTTTTGCATGGCCAGATAACAGGCAAAAAGAGAATCCTTACCGCCCGAACAGAGAACCCCAAGTTTCATTCCATTCACACTGGTTCTCTCAGGTTCTTGAATCTCTCCCTTCCCGTGCAGCACAATACCTTATTAAAAAAGTCATTACCTGGATTATAAAAAAGAAGTCAGCATTGGAATGTCAACATACTATACGCCGACAACAGTTTTACTACGAACGCTGAATATCAGGATAAGGTATTTTTACATCGGTGAGGAGTGCTGTTGTGGAGGCATTGAATTACCCGGCCCTGCACATCATTGACGGGTTTTTTAGTTGGTCCATGAATTAAACGAAATTATCAGGCAAAATCCGACTTGGAAAAATCAGGAAATAAAAAGCGGTCCGGGTTTATGGTAAATACCATTCTTTAGACGCTATCGGCATCCTCCAGCCAGTTCCGAATGCCTGATCGGTAACTTTGAACCCCGGTGCAGCTTGTTTTCGTTTGAATTCAGCATTTTTTACTAAATGGAGAGTTTTATACGTAGTTTCTGCAGGGAATCCTCTCGCAATAATTTCATCCGGTGACTCGTGCAATTCGATATGATGGTAGAGAATTTGATCGAGGAGATCATAGGGGGGTAGTGAATCCTGGTCCGTTTGACCTGGACGAAGTTCTGCCGAAGGACTTTTCGTCAGAATTGATTCCGGGATAATTGAACCATTACCCTGTGAATTGAGCCATCGTGCAATGCGGTATACCATACTCTTTGGTACATCCGAAATAACCCCGATTGCACCACACATATCACCATACAAGGTGCAGTAACCAACAGATACTTCGGATTTATTTCCTGTCGTCAACAGGAGGGATCCGGATTTGTTTGACATCGCCATCAGTAATACCGCCCGTATTCTTGCCTGAAGATTTTCTTCGGTAATATCTTTGGGATACCGGGAAAACTCCTGATGGAGTACCATGTCATATGCGTCCATGATCTGCGATATCGGGAGGGTTGTTGATCGGATTTTCAGGTTCTCGACAAGTCTGAGGGAATCATCGACACTCCCTTTGCTTGAATAGGGAGATGGCATGAGAACACCTGATACATTCTCTCTCCCGACGGCTTCTGATGCAATTGCAGCAACGAGCGCCGAATCTATTCCCCCGGATAAACCAAGAAGAACGGCTTTAAATCCAGACTTATGCACATAATCCCTGGTGCCCAATACCAAAGCCCGCCAGATTTCTGATTCCGGCGTGAAATCATCTTTTTCAATCCTGTTTGAGGATAAATCTGTCAAATCTACCGTGATTGCATCTTCATTAAAAGCCGAGGCACGCGCAATCATCGTTCCCTGGGAATCAAAAGCACAACTTCTCCCATCAAAAATCAGATCATCATTGCCACCAACCTGGTTTACATACACAAGAGAGGTCCGGTATTTTCTTGCGATACCCGCCAGCATTTTCTCTCTTAATTGTTGTTTTCCCATGGTAAACGGTGACGCAGAAATGTTAATAATCAGTTCAGCACCCGATTTTACGAGGTCTTCGATTGGATCAACGTGATATCGTCGCCTGTTCCAGAAATCCCGATCATTCCAGATATCTTCACAGAGGGAAATACCGATGACGTTGTCCCTGAGATGGAGAATTTTGGGACCGGGAGAAGGTTCAAAATAACGATCCTCGTCAAAAACGTCGTATGTCGGGAGGAGAGTCTTCCTGAAACATTGATGAATTTTTCCTGTATGGACCAGTGCAGCACCATTATAGAGCGGCCGGCCAACATTGGTTGCGTTTGGTTCGGCAATCCCGATAATTATGGGAGGCGAGTCATTGAGTTCGGCAGCAATTGTCTGAAGCGTTTCCCAACTTTTTGTAATAAATTGCTTTACCAGTAATAAATCCCGTGGTGGATATCCAATGAGCGCGAGCTCTGATGTAACGATAAGGTCAGGGCATTGTTTTTCAGATTCTTTCACTGCCGCAATGATTCTTTTTGCATTTCCTTCAAGGTCGCCAACAATTGGGTTTAACTGAAGAAGCGAGATTTTCATTGATAACTCCATTGGTATGAGATATTTTAGGAATTTTATTAGTCTTGTATCCCTTTAACTCATATAAATTATCAACGGAAAATTATAACCCCCATAATCACTATCACGGAGAAGAGAATAATGTAAATGTCAATATGGTTAATGGGTAATTTTTCGCTGTTAACAGGGAATCAATCTCTACTATTGTCAAAGAGAGTGCAGATTACAACGAGGATTGTGGTATCTCCAATCTTTTTTTGAAGAGTCTCTGAATAAAGAACCAGATCAAGGAAAACTGCTAATACAAGTCCTTCATTAGACAGAGGGAAAAACTTTGCAAACGATAACACGATCACAATCACTCCAACGATTACCGCTAATATACGTGCCAATTTAGTTATTTTTGTCATACTTATTCTCCTTCATGTTGGCATGCTCCAACAATCACCTCAATGTCCTCCTTCTTCTTATCCTCTTCTATCGATTATAAAAATTATAATGATAAAGGTCCGATCAGTTTTGATCTCGACCCGACAACATTCGTAGATTCGCAATTTTTTTTAATAGAACCATCAGGATCGAAGAGCGCTGTTATGTGGATTATAAGCGATTGAGAGCCGAAAGTAACAGCTGTAAATCACAATGCACAATTTAATCAGAGAAGAGGTTTTGACGTGAAAAGTGGAGCGCCTCGGCCGGGCTTGCACTATCAGTATAACATTTCAAAACAGGAATCAGATCACCAGTGTTAAAGTGCTGCTATGGGGATTCGAACCCCAGTCGCGAGCGTGAGAGGCTCGCATGATTGGCCGGACTACACTATAGCAGCGCAATTGCTCAATGATATGGGCGATATTTTTACTTAAACGTGTTGATATCAGGAACTTCAAACCCACTACGCCGTAGTGGAGTGAGATTTTTTGCCCCTTTTTTGCCCCTGCTGCCAGCCATAAACAACTTTATCTCGGACGTGCTGCGATTAATATAAGAATGAGTAGTCTTGAGGAACAGATCCAGGAGCTGGAGGCGGAGCTGACCAAGACTCCGTACAACAAGGCTACTTCCAAACACATCGGGCGGATAAAGGCAAAGATCGCCCGACTCCGCGATGAAGCGGTCAACCGTGCGTTGAAATCCAG
>JAPKXT010000203.1 GCA_026394695.1 Methanoregula sp. | reverse complement strand
GGTATCTCCAAGGAGAAATTTCTCTATTACATCAAAGAAATGGAATGGCGGTATAACAATAGAGAGAAAGATTTATTTGGGGTTCTGGTGGAATTGATGTTAGATTAAATCGTGTTTTTGGTGGATGTTACATAATCACCTAATTATATTAATTAAAATTATCATATTGGTGCATATATGGCATTAAAAGATATATTTTCAGATAAATTTTCAAATAAGCTAAATGATGAAAAAAAAGAGTTAAAAGATATTGAAAAATTCTGCAATGAGGTTATTTCTTGGAAAGTTCAGGCAACAAAAAAGGATGAAATTTTCAATTTATTTAAAGACAATCCTTATTATTTATTTGGATTTTTTACTTATAAAACATTACAAAACGAGAAAATTAATCAACGAATGCAAAGTATCATTCTCTTATTTTCAGCAACAGCTTTAATCCTTGCTTTTGTTGCTGTTACCATGACTTTTTATCAATCGATAAATAAACCAGAATTTCCTTGGGTTGCCACCTCATTTGTTTTTGCATCGCTGGGAATATATTATTTGTTTTCAAAATTTTTCAAGAAGATGGAGCAGTAATTACATTTGCTCTTAATATTTTTTTAAAAGTTCGTAAATTTCATCCATTGAAGGAGTCTCCGCAATTGGCGGTACACCAGTAAGATTCCGTAAATCCAATTCTATACTTTTTCTAAAAGAGTAAAATTCCAATGACGGGGTGAAATTGAAAATATACTATATTTGTCATCCTCAAGTAGATTTCCAAGAATTTATTGTATCAAACGATATATTCAGCCACATGAAAAAAGAGATAATTTTACTTTTAATAATCATTACTACTGTGTGTTTCATTTGCGGTTGTGTAAATCAATCTCAACCTTCAATTTCAAAATCTGACGATGATGTTTATATCGAAAATTTAGAGAATTTTCTTATTCAACAGAATGAGAGTTTGCACAGAATTATGGATAGTCAGGATTCCACCTCATTAAAATCCTATAAACATGCAGCAGATATGAAAATATTGTCAAAAACTTATTATGATAGAATTGTACCGTTGAAAGTATCCTCAAAATTAGAACTTTCAAAAAATTCATTTTTGCAGTACTTAACCGAAATGGGCATAGTATCAGATTTTCAGATGAACGCAACTTCAATATTTGATATCAATCAGGAACAACAAAAACATGGTTGTTATGCCGGGATGTATTTTTTAAAGACATATGATAGTGAATTGTGTTCAGTTCTGACAGAGAAAAAATCCAATCTTTTACCTTTATGCAACATGAAGGACGTTCATCCGTGCTGAAAATGAAAAATATAAAAATATCACTTTGGTGTGTAGAACATTTCAGTCAATGACAAAATAAAAATCACAACATTAAACGTCAATAAGAAATATTTTATAAATTGATTACAATGTTCTGCCCAAAATGCGGGAAAGAAAAAATAGACGATAGGATATTTTGCGGGGAATGTGGTACACATTTAATCAAAAGTCCAACTAAAGAACAATTACCTCCGAAATGCGGGAAAGAAAAACCCGCTGATAAACAATTTTGTGGGGAATGCGGTACACCTTTAATCAGAAGTCCAACTAAAGAACAAGTCCCTACAAAATCAAAAAATAATATTTTTATTATTGGACTGATTGTTTTTTTTATCATTTTTGTTGCGATTTTCTTCAATCCTATGGGGTATCTCAAAACAAACCCATCCCCTCAAAAAACTATAATAACTCCCATTCCAACACCCAACAATCAATTTAAGGTTAACGAACCTGCAACTGATGGTAATCTTAGAATTACCGTCATCCGGTCTTACGACTATGCCGGTTCTTCTAACAATCTTTTCAGCCCCAACACAAAATGGGTAACCAAATCTATTGTTCTTAAACTTGAAAATTTGAGATCGGATAGGGTGATTCACATTTTAAGTGCGGATTTTAGATTACTTGAGGGTAACATTGAGTATTCAAACGGAGCATTTCGTGATGGTGATTCTATAAAATTTGATTTGCAACCCAGTCAACGGGAACAAGTCGAATTGGGTTATGCTTTTGCTGACGGAACAGATTTAAGTACATTCAATAAATTAAAATTTGATTTCAGTGGTTCCGGTGGAAATACTGGTTCAAAAATAGTCTATTTCAATTTATAATTTTTTACAAATTTTATGACAATTCAATTACACTTTCACCCAACGCACACCGAGAGTTTAAGAGAAAACGAGACGATAAATTATTTATCAAATCAGGATTCTCACAGTGAACGCAACTCCTTTAAAAGTTTTTTTCCCACAATATTTTTCAACATTTTTTAAAATAACCATAAATATGATGGATTGAAGAGAATGTAATCAACCAGATAGCAGGAGTTAGTAGTTCACGTATGTTTCCC
This sequence comes from Methanoregula sp., assembly GCA_026394695.1. Lineage (GTDB taxonomy): Archaea > Halobacteriota > Methanomicrobia > Methanomicrobiales > Methanospirillaceae > Methanoregula. The sequence continues at coordinate 12,747 of JAPKXT010000203.1, read as the reverse complement.
CAGAGACGAATGCGGCGGTTGCGGTCAAAAAATATCCAGCCGCTCCTGCGTGAGATCACCATTTCAAAAACTGATCTTGTCGCCCCGCTTTTTGTAGATGAGACTATCACTGCTCCCCTGCCCATCGTATCGATGCCCGGCCAGTTCCGCTATCCGGTTCAGGGTATTGCAGCGGTGGCAGCAGAGTTATGGAAGCGGGGAATACGGGCGATACTGATCTTTGGTATCCCAAAAACCAAAGATCCCGGAGGGTGCTCTGCATATGACCCGGAAGGTGTTGTGCAACAGGCAGTCCGCAGGGTAAAAGCGGAAGTCCGGGAGATGGTCGTCATTACCGACGTTTGCGCCTGCGAGTACACCGATCATGGTCACTGCGGGATTATTGGCGAAACGCGGTGCGGCCCGGACCTGCTCAATGATCCTTCGCTTGAACTGATGAACAAGATCGCGATAAGCCATGCTGAGAACGGGGCTGATATTGTTGCCCCCTCGTGCATGCTCGATGGTATGGTCGGTTCGATCCGTGCTGCCCTTGACAATGCCGGCTTTGAAGAAGTGATGATCATGTCCTACTCCACCAAGTTTGCCTCTGCCCTCTACGGGCCGTTCCGGGAGGCAGCGGACTCTGGTTATGCATTCGGTGACCGCACCACATACCAGATCCATCCCGGTAACAGCCGTGAGGCACTCCTGGAATCGCAGATGGATGCCGATGAAGGAGCCGACATCCTGATGGTGAAACCGGCAGGGTTCTACCTTGATATTCTCGCACAGATCGCAACCCTTGGCCTGCCAGTCGCCGCGTTCCAGGTAAGCGGGGAATATTCGATGATCAAATGCGCAGCGGAACGCGGGTGGATCCGGGAAAAAGAGACCGTGCTCGAGAGCCTGACTTCCATCAAGCGTGCCGGAGCTGAACTGATCATCACCTATTTTGCTGGCGATGTCGCCGGGTGGCTGGATGAAGAGCAGTGAGTTGTTCGAGACTGCAAAGACCCTTATGCCGGGCGGTGTCAGCAGCCCGGTGCGGGCGATCAAGCCATACCCTTTTTATACTGAGCACGCGAGAGGTTCACATCTTACCACGGTAGATGGCACAGAGTTAATTGACTGCTGCATGGCTTACGGCCCCCTGATCCTTGGGCATGCACATCCCCATATCAGGCAGGCGATCGAAGCACAGCTGGAGAGCGGCTGGCTCTATGGCACTCCTTCGCCGCTGGAACCAGCATTCGCAAAAATGATCACGGGCGATCATACCGGAATGGACATGGTGCGGTTTGTCACAAGCGGCTCTGAGGCAACGATGGCGGCAATCCGTCTTGCACGCGGTTTTACCGGTAAAAAAGATATCGTAAAAGTCGAAGGAGGATTCCACGGTGCCCATGATGCAGTGCTGGTTAAAGCCGGTTCCGGGGCAACTACGATGGGTGTCCCGGATTCTGCCGGGGTGCTTGCCGATCTGGTTGCCCATACACGGCAGGTGCCGTACAATGATGCCGAAGCACTGGAATCACTCCTTTCGCAGCATACAGATGTTTCTGCGCTCATCATCGAACCGGTACTTGGCAATATCGGGCTGATCCTGCCCGAAGATAACTACCTGCAGAGTATACGCGAGATCACCCGGGCACATGATGTACTCCTGATCTTTGATGAGGTAATCACCGGTTACCGTCTTGGTATCGGAGGCGCACAGGAGAGGTATGGTGTAAAGCCGGATATCACCACGCTCGGAAAAATTATTGGTGGCGGAATGCCCATCGGCGCATTCGGGGGACGGCGCGATATTATGGAACTGGTTGCGCCGCAGGGCCCGGTCTACCAGGCAGGCACGTTCTCGGGTAATCCACTCTCGCTCACGGCAGGTATCACAACCCTGCAGTGGCTGCATGATCATCACACTCTCTACCGTGACCTCGATGAGAAGACGCGTGCCCTGGAAGAGTCACTGGACAGGATAGATAATGGCTCGTTTGTCCGGCTCGGGTCGATGTTCAAATGGTTCTTCCGCAGTGAGCCTCCAAAAAACTACCGGGATGTCAAAGAATGTGACACCGTATCGTTCGGACGGTTCTGGAAAAGAATGCTGGGTGACGGCATCTTCCTCCCACCCTCCCAGTTTGAGACCAACTTTCTTTCATCAGCTCATAGTAATAAGGATCTTACCACCATTACACGGGCGTACACACAATGTCTGTCAGAATAGGAACACGGGGCAGCAAGCTGGCACTCGCACAAACATCAACTGTCTGCGAAAAATTATCTGCAAAGGGCATCAGCTCCGGGCAGGTAATCATTTCCACCCAGGGTGATACCACAACAGGAGTGCCACTCCACGAGATAGGAGGACAAGGCGTTTTTGTACGGGCGCTTGATGACGCGATCCTGGCCGGGGAAATTGATTGTGCAGTGCACAGCATGAAAGATATTCCCGCGTTCCGCCCGGCGGGACTCGTTATTGCCGCCGTACTCAAGCGCGATTCAGCAGCTGATTATCTTGCCCACAAGGGCTCGCTCAATGCAGTAAAGGTAGTCGGAACCTCCAGCACACGCCGTCGTGCCCAGATGCTCCGCCATGATCCATGTATCACGTTGAAGGATATCCGGGGTAATGTCGATACCCGGATCCGCAAGATGGACACCGGGGAATATGATGCCATCCTGCTGGCAGAGGCAGGACTGACACGGCTTGGCATCCGTATCAGCGGTGAGAGGCTCCCTCCGGAGAAATTCGTCCCGGCGCCCAACCAGGGCACAATCGCTGTAGTCTGCCGGGCAGACCCCTCGCTTATGGAGCAACTCTCCGTGCTCGACCACCCGCAGACCCGCACTGATGTCGCTATTGAGCGGGCAGTGATGGAACAACTGGGCGGGGGGTGTTTTACCCCTCTTGGTATCTATTGCCGGGCGGGGCACCTGATCGCTGAAGTGCTCTCGCTTGACGGGCAGCGTACTGAACGGATCGAAACCGACGTGCAGAGCATTGAACAGGCACGGGAGATTGGAAGACAATTCCACAAAACGGCTAAGGACCTGATTGAAGAGGCATACCAAAAACTGGGGATACTTAAATGATCGGTAAAGTCTACCTTGTAGGATCCGGGCCAGGAAGCGAGGGCCTTCTCACGAAGCGGGCAAGAAGGGTAATTGATTCCGCTGATGTTGTATTATATGACCAGTTGCCCGGCGAGGAGATCCTTGCATCGCTCCCGGCCGGCGCCGAAAAGATTGACTGCGGGAAATACGGCAGAAAACACACCCTGGAGCAGGACGAGATTGAAGAGTTGATCGTTGACCGGGCAAAACGGGGGATGAATGTCATTCGGCTCAAAGGAGGGGATCCGTTCCTGTTCGGGCGTGGTGGTGAGGAACTAGAAGCTGTCCGCAGTGCCGGGATACCAGTCGAGATGGTACCGGGTATCAGCAGTGCGCTTGCTGTGCCGGCATCAGTCGGGATTCCCCTTACACACCGGAACTATGCATCACAGGTCACCATCCTGACCGGCAACGAAGACCCGACCAAACCAGAACCGGCACTTGACTGGCAGCTGCTTGCAAAGAGCCGGGGGACAATTGTGATCCTGATGGGTGTGGCAAACCTTGGTAAGATAGCAGACGCCCTTATCAGGAACGGTAAGGCAGGAAGTACTTTAGTTGCCATTATTGAGCGGGGCCTGCGCAAAGACCGGCGGGTGACCACCGGCCCGCTTGCAACCATTGCCGATGCAGCCGGGAAAAAAGGGGTTAAGCCTCCCGCGGTAATCGTTATAGGAGATGTGGTGAAGATGTATAATCCGGATAATCCTGACCTTATACCTGTTGAAGAGTGAGGGAAATGATTAAAATTGTCGAAAAATTCGAAAAGATCGTCTATGCAGTGCTCATGGCCCTGCTTATGCTTGTCCTTATAGGTTCCCTGGTTGATCTCGTATGGCTCCTCTATAATGCACTCCTCATAGATACTCCCGCATTACTCGAATCACGGGAACTCGTTGCCGTGCTCGGGGCTTTCCTGCTGGTGTTAATCGGTGTCGAACTTTTGGATACCATCAAGGCGTACTTCAAGGAGAATGCCATCCATGTGGAGATCGTTGTTCTCCTTGCCATCATCGCAGTCGCACGGAAGGTAATTCTTCTCGATCCGACAGGGTTGAGCGGCTATGAATATGGTTTTGAGTTGATGGGAATCGGTATAATCGTGGCGGGTCTTGCCGGGGGATATTACCTTATCAAAAAAGCAGGCATCACGGTCGTTTCAGGAAATCCTGATGAGAAATAACCATCCCATGACTGCCCAATTTTCCCGCATATCCAATTTTTTTATATCATTCGTCTGAGTGAATGAAAGAATAAAATTCTGGCCTTACTGCTCACCTGTTCTCCCACTTTTTCCCGATACTCCGGCCCGCCAGAAAACCGGTTGAGAACGCTGCCTGGAGATTGTATCCTCCGGAGTCGCCATCGATATCCAGCACCTCTCCCACAAAATAGAGATTGGGTATAATAGTCGATTCCAGGGTTTTTGGATTCACACCCTCGAGTGCAACCCCGCCCCGGGTCACCATGGCAACCGAAAACCCGCCCGGTGCCTCAACAGTCAGCGGAAATTCCGTACAGCAGGTAATAAGGCGCGATCGCTGTTCTGCGGAGAAATGATTTCCCTTGAGATCTTCGGGGATTCCGGACAATGCCAGCAGTTTCCGGTTGAGGCGTTCCGGGATCGGGTACGCCGCCAGTATTGTCCCGATCTGCCAGACCCGGGCTTCCTGAATGCGCCGGGTGAGATCAGCGGTGAACTCCTCGCGCTTTAAGGTTCCCACAAACGAGAGCTTGATCACATCCCCGGCACAGATTCCCCGCGAAGCATCAAGGATACCCGGGCCGGACAACCCGAGATGCGTGAAGAGGACATCTCCCAGGTGGTCAGCGATCTTTTTGCCAGCCCGCCAGACCGAGAAGTGCAATCCCGCAAAAGACATGCCGGAGAGAGATGCAAACGGGTAATTCCGGATGAGAAGGGGAGTAAGTGCAGGTGCGATCTCAGTCACCGGCTGGCCCAGCGATGCAACAAACCGGTACCCGTCTCCGGTCGAACCACTCTTTGGGTAAGATGCCCCACCCGTTGCAATGACAAGATATGTCGAACGGTACTGCAATGTCCGGGTCGTTATCTCAAATCCGTCGGCGGCACGGGCAATCCCGGTCACCGTAGTATCACAACGGAGAATGACGCCCTGCTTCCGGCACTCCTCAAGAAGGGTTGCCAGTATATCTGCTGATCTCCGGGTCTCAGGGAACACTTTACCGTTCTCTTCGATGACCATCGCAAACCTGCGATCACGGAAAAATGCGATGAGATCCGTGTTGGTAAACTCAAACAATGCCGGTTTTAAAAATTTCCCGTGACTCCCGTACCGTACAAGAAAATCCCGCATCTCACCGGTATGCGTAATATTGCACTGGCCGGATCCTGCCAGCAGGAGTTTTTTGCCGGGATCGGGGTTCTTTTCCAGCAGGAGCACACGGCCCCCGGTAAGAGCGGCATGGATCGCACAGAACAACCCGGCCGGGCCGGCCCCAATCACCAGAACGTCGTACTGCTCCATGAAACTCCTGTACAGATACTATCGCGGCACATTGACTTTGAAGTATCGCGCAGGATAATTACGCGTGGTGACCTTCGGCCTTTTTTCGCAGTGCCTCAGTATAATAATGGCGCAGCTCTGCGGTTTCTTCTGGTGTGAAATCTGTTTTCTTAGTCGTGTGGAGGTGTTTTTCCATCTGTTTTACAATATGTTCAGCTTCAATATAATCCGCAACCTCCAGATAGGCAGGCGCCTTGACAACCTCATGAGCGTGACCGCAGACCGGGCAGAGCTTCCATTTCTGGAAACGATCCACATACGTGAACGTCCTGCACCCCGGGCAGCGGATAATGAGGTACATGGTAATGTGGTGATGTGCGTTATCCTGATAAAAATATATCGGCGCTTTATTAAAAATTAGATTGAGAGGTATTCTAAAAAAAATTCACCTTTTTTCGGCTCTGTTGAAATATTAGAGAGAAACACGCAGTCGCTCTTGGGGGCTCCAGCACATCGTGCTTCCGCCCCCGCCGCTCGGGCATCCCCCATATTGCGATAATCATCAGAAGGTTGATGAAAAACCTTAACAAAAAAAGGGGCAAGGGGATGCTTCCCTTGGGCTGCCTCCCCCTCTGGGGGAGAGAGGGGGTCACCCTCCCAGCTGCCGCAGAGAATAAGCGAATTACCGGAAAAAGAGGATTTCCCATGAAAATTGAAATAATCAGATATAATGAGAGAAGGTTCATCGTTTACCATTGCGATGAACGCCGCCGCCCCCGACGGGGCACCCCCGCGGCGGTTTAAATGACTGAAAATGCTGAAACCTCCTTGCCCCGCCGTGCCTCGGAGAGGCCCTGAGGCGGGGGACTATCGTAACTAATCGATTTTCATGATTCGGGTGTGAACTCCCGTTCATGTGCGTTTCAACAAAGCCCTTTTCTCTAAAAAAAAGAACGAAGATCGTAATTATTTTATGGCTCTTCGCTGTTTTTTAGTGGGTACCGCAAGTGTTGAGAGAATTACAAAAGGGGAACTGATTCCCCTATACCACAAAAATACGATGACCATCGCCGCCCCAAAGGGACGCCCTTGCGGCGGTTCGGATACAGTTTTCTTATAAGCGTGATTCGCAAAAAACTGCATTGCTCAGTGAGGCCCCGCCGAGGCGGCCGAGCGACCCATCAGGAGTGGGACATATCAGAAACGAGTTTGATGCTATATCTGACCCATACGAAATGCGATGACCCTGTTTTATATGGGGTGAGTGCGTTCCGAAAATCCTTTATCATCAGATCATCTCATAAAGATGTTACTATGGAGCAGATTCAGGTCATGGGTGTGCGGGGGCTCCCCCTCATTCATGCGGGTGACAACATTGCAGCAATGATCTGTGAGAGGATGCCAGTTCAGGACGGAGACATTCTCTGTATAGCCTCGACCATATACTCAAAGGCAAAAGGGTACACAAAAACCCTTGCATCCATCACTCCTTCAGAACGGGCGTTGCGGTTGGGAAAACTCAATGGGGAAGACCCACGGTTTGTCCAGTCCGTACTGGATGCATCTGCAGATATTATCATGGAGCACCCGTTTATCCTCTCAGAACTTTCCTTTGGCCATATCGGCGTCCGTGCCGGAGTCGACCAGAGTAATATTGAAGACGGGATGGTAATCTTCCTGCCGCCCGATCCGATGAAAGCAGCAAGCGGGCTGCAAGAGGAGATAAGAACTCTCATGGGTAAGGATGTCGGTGTTATCATCACTGACACCTGCGGGAGATCATTCCGTCGCGGGCAGACCGGCAATGCAATCGGGTGGAGTGGTTTTTGCGCGATACGCGATTTCCGGGGCGATACGGACCTGTTCGGGCATGTACTCAGGATAACGGAAGAAGCCGTGGTGGACGAGATTGCCGGCTTTGCAAACTTTGTCATGGGCGAGAGCAACAACGGTGTCCCGGCTGTCATCTTCCGCAACTGCCCAACGTGGACCGGTCATGATAACCTGTATTTTAAGTCTGATGAGGATATCACAAAACGTGTGCTGAAAAAAGAATGGCACCATGAGGAAAAGGCAAAAAAAGGAATCGTTTAAAAAAACGGGAAGTTATGCATGCAACCCATAGACCAGATTCAGGATAAGAACAATGATACCAATCGCTGCTGCGACTGCCATAACAGCGATAGGACTTATATGAATAGCCCGCCGGTCTTCACTCTCGTAATAGTTGACGAGACCAGCTGAGGAGAGTAATCTGCCACCTTGTTTTTTAGCCATGCAAATATATTTCATTTTTCAATATATAAAGGAGAGTTACGGCGTATGAAAAAAAACTCGTGCAGGGTCTCGGGACAGGCGCTTGTTGGAGAGGAGCTCGCCATCCTGCCGGTGGACATTATTATTGAGAACGGGACCATCATTGCAATAGAAGAGACCCGTCATGCACCTGATGTATGGATCTGCCCTGCATTTTTTAACGCACATACGCATCTCGGTGACACCATTGCAATGGACTGCCGAAAGAGAGGAGATCTCGAGTCCCTGGTCACTCCCCCGGACGGACTGAAACATCGTATCCTTGCTGCTGCATCACATAATGATCTGGTTGCGGGGATGCACGCGAGTATCCAGGGAATGATATCCGGCGGTACCGCCGGTTGCGCAGACTTCCGTGAAGGGGGATGCGAAGGAGTCACTGCACTCAGAGATGCAGCTGCGGGATTGGCATTCCGGCCATTCATATTCGGGCGTGAAGGGGGAGAAGGAATTGCTGATGGTCTGGGTATCAGCAGTACCCGCGATGTACCTGGCATGGAGAAGCTGGTTGCCAAAGCAAAACGCGCAGGAAAAAAGATTGCCCTGCATGCCGGAGAACGGGATGCCAAAGATGTTGACGCGGCGCTCGCGCTTGACCCCGATCTTCTCATCCACTGCACCCATGCGACAAAAAGACAGCTCCGGGAATGTGCGGAAAGGCAGATTCCAATTGCAGTCTGTCCCCGTTCCAACTGGATACTTGGTGTTACCTCATCAGCTCAACACCCCCCTGTGCAGATCATGCAGGACCTGGGGTGCAGACTCCTCCTCGGTACCGACAATGTGATGTTTGTTCCTCCGGACATGTTTTCTGAGATGGCATTTACTTCCACGGTATACAGGATCGACCCAGAAGTCCTGCTGGGTGCCGCTGTCCGGGGTTCTGAACTGACCGGGTCCTCATTTTTTATCCGTAAAGGGGCGCAGGCCAACCTCTTTACCATCGATCCGGCACAATCAACCCTTCATTTCAGCCGCGATCCGGTTACATCCATTATAAAAAGGGCCTTTGGCAGTATAATTGGCAATAATGTTTTTAATTTGTAGAACCAATAAAAGAGGCATGTTTGTTTTGGGTGATGCCAGTGTTTACTAACATACTTGTCGCAATGGACGGATCGGAGGCCAGCCAACGCGCACTGTCCCAGGCCGTCGATATAGCGAAATTATGCAATGCAAAGCTCCATGCCGTTTACGTCGTGGAAACTGGCCTGTTCACTTCACTTCCCTTAGATAACACTGTGGAGATCATGTACCGTGTCCTTGAAAAAGAGGGAGAAGCGGTGCTGGATAAGGCAAAAAAATTCGCTACCGGCAAAGGCATTACGGTCATCACTCATATGAAACAGGGACATGCAGGGAGCGAGATCATTACTCTTGCAGAACATGAGAAATTCGACCTCATCGTCGTAGGTTCCCATGGCAAGAGTAATACCGATCGCCTGCTCATCGGCAGTGTCAGCACATTTGTGGTTACGCACAGCACAGTAACATCCATGGTGGTGAGATCATAACAGATATGATTGTCAAAGACTACATGACATCTGACGTGGTACACGTCGAAATCCCGGGAAGCCGTGATGATGTCCTAAAAATACTAAAACGTACAGGAATCTCCGGTGTTCCCGTTATCAAGAATAAAAAAATCGTTGGCATCATTACACGGAAGGACCTGTTAAGAAAACCCGAAGAGATCCAGCTCGGGCTACTGATGACGCCCAAACCCATAACGATCGATCCCGATATGGATGTACGTGAGGCAGCCAGGATCCTGGTCTCCCATCGTATCCGCAGGCTCCCGGTTGTTGAGGGGGGTTGCCTGGTAGGTCTCCTCTCTGTTGCAGATCTCATGCAGGCACTGGCGAAGCTCAAGATAAAAGACGAGATCAAAGATAAATATACCAGTTTGACTTTTGCTCTCTGGGAAGAGACACCCCTCCCGGTTGTAGGGAGAGTCATGGAGATCTCCGGGGTCGATGCCATCCCTATCCTTGATGCCGAGAACCGGCTCCAGGGTATCATTTCTGAACGGGACCTCATCAGGAATTCATGCATTGAAGACAGTGTCGGGGTGAGTGATTTTTCCAATGGCACTGATGATGATGAATGGACCTGGGAAAGCATCCGCGACAACCACACGATCAGTTTTGGCATCTCAAAAGTTCAGCTCCCGAACCGCCCGGTGAAACTTGCTATGGTAAAAAATGTAATAGCAGTCCCGGCAAACGCTGAAGTGAGCGAGTGTGCCCTCAAGATGCGCCGTTCACGGGTAGACCAGATCCCGGTGATAAACGGCGACAAGCGTCTCGTTGCCATGCTCTATGACCGGGATCTCATCAAGGCTCTCTGCCGCGATCCGGCAAAATAAATACCTTTAAATTTCCCTGTATCCTTTAATACCATAAAGCGCTTTTAAAAAAGGAATTATAGCGTTTATTTGTTTTTAGGGTGTTACTATGCCTGAACAGTACCAGGAGTCCATGAAGGGCACGACAACCGTGGGCCTCGTTTTTTCCAGCGGTGTGATTCTCGCTACCGAGAAAAGGGCAACCATGGGCTACATGATCGCCAGCAAGAAAGCAAAAAAAGTATACCAGGTGGCAGACCGGATCGGTATGACCACTGCAGGAGGAGTAGGCGATGCCCAGCAGCTCGCCCGTATCCTGACCGTTGAGTGCAACCTCTACCAGATTCGCAGGTCACGCCCAATCACGGTCGGGGCCACGGCAACCCTGCTTTCGAATTACTTAAACCAGAACCGGTACTTCCCGTACTATGTCCAGCTGCTTGTCGGAGGGATTGACGAAACCGGCCCGAGCGTGTACTCGGTCGATGCCATGGGCGGTGCGACCAAGGAAGAAGAGATCGTAGCGACAGGTTCTGGGTCTCCTATGGCATACGGTGTGCTTGAGGACAGGTTCCTTCCCCAGATGAGTGAAGATGCAGCGATCGACCTTGCAATCCGGGCACTGAAATCCGCGATGAAGCGTGACGCCGGATCCGGTGAAGGTATCCACATAGTAGTAATAACAAAAGACAAGTATGAGGAGTTAAACGAGGACAAGCTCAAAAAGTATCTTGCCAAAACCCCTCCATGATCTTTTTTTTAGGACGACTTTTTTATGCTGATTGAAGAAAGGCTCAAAGAGCTCAAAGATAAAATTAACGAGAAGGTGCCCGAAGGCATCACGGTTACACAGGTTGAATTTGAAGGACCCGAGCTTGTCATCTACACGGAAGACCCGAAACGGTTTGCCGACGAGGCGGACCTGATCAGGATTCTTGCCCGCGACCTTCGAAAGCGGATTGTGGTCAGGCCTACTATTCTTGAAGACCCCGAAAAGGCAGTCAATGATATCAAATCAGTTGTGCCGGAAACTGCAGGTATTACCGATATCTTTTTTGATCCGGATACCGGCGAGGTACTGATCGAAGCGGAAAAACCTGGTGTTGTCATAGGGAAGAATGGTGCGACGCTCAGGGAGATCACCAAACACATCGGCTGGACTCCCAAGGTTGTACGTACCCCCCCTATCGAGAGCTCAACAGTAAAACAGATCCGGCAGTACCTCCGTGTTACGAACGAGGAGAGGAAAGCATTCCTGCGCACAATCGGCAGGAGGATACACCGGGATATCCCCGGAAAAGACGATACCAACAAAGACGCGACAAAAAAGGACCAGTGGATCCGGGTTACGATGCTGGGTTGCTGTCGTGAAGTTGGTCGTGCGGCGTTCCTTCTTACAACCCCGAACAGCCGGGTGTTGATCGACTGCGGGGAAAAACCGGACAACTCAGGCAGCACCCCCTATCTCTATGTTCCCGAGATTCATCCGCTTGCCCAGCTCGATGCGGTCGTGCTTACTCACGCTCACCTCGACCACTGTGCACTCATACCCCTCCTGTACAAGTATGGCTACGAGGGCCCGGTCTATTCCACACCCCCCACACGGGATCTTTCAGCGATGCTCCAGCTCGATTACCTGGATGTAATCCACAAGGAAGACCGGAAAGTCCCGTATTCCTCAAATGAGGTAAAAACCTATATCCGGCATTCCATCACCCTGAACTACGGCAGCGTGACGGATATTGCACCCGATATCAAGCTCACCTTCCATAATGCCGGACATATCCTGGGTTCAGCAATTGCCCATTTCCACGTCGGGGACGGTGTATACAACATCGCATTCACCGGGGATTTCAACTACAGCAAGAGCCGTCTTTTCAACCCTGCAATCAACCAGTTCCCGCGTCTCGAAGCGCTCGTGATGGAGAGCACGTACGGGGGATCGGGTGATTTCCAGCCTGCCCGTTCCGACGCAGAGGCAAAACTCTATGAAACCATCAATACCGTTCTTTCGCGGGGGGGCAAGGTCATCATTCCTGCATTCTCTGTCGGGCGTTCCCAGGAAGTTATGCTTGCCTTAGAAGAAGGCATGCGTCTTGATAAAATCCCGAAGGTTAAGATCTACCTTGACGGTATGATCCGTGAGGCAACGGCAATCCACACAACGTATCCTGAATACCTGAACACGGAACTCCGCAACCTGATCTTCCGGGAAGGTATGAACCCGTTCCTCGCCGAGTGTTTCCAGCAGGTGGACAGCCAGCAGCTGCGCGAGAAAGTGATGGCAGGTGATCCCTGTGTCATCATTTCAACCAGTGGTATGCTGAATGGTGGACCGGTAATGGAATATCTCCTGAACCTTGCGCAGGATGAAAAGAATGCGCTGGTATTTGTCGGTTACCAGGCGGATGGCACCTACGGGCGACGTATCCAGAAAGGCTGGCGCGAGGTGCCGATGGGACGCAAAGGTACTATCACGATTAACCTCGAGATTGT
>JAPKXT010000081.1 GCA_026394695.1 Methanoregula sp. | reverse complement strand
TCCGCTGCAAGGAAGTCAGCGGCCACGGCTTCCACATTCGGCAGTTTCGCCTCGGTTATGTTCTTCTTTGCAAGAGCGGAAAATTCCGGGCGCACCTCATACGTCTTCACGGTCTTTGCCACACCGCCGAAGTAGATCGCAGCAATCCCACTGCCGGTGCCGGCATCGAGTACATCGTCGTTGTGGTTCATGCCGGTATAGGCGATGACAAGCCCGATGTCCTTCGGGAGCATCGGGGCTCCTGACCGTTTACCATACGTAAAAAAGTCAGTCGGTCGAGGGATCCTGACCGTGAACTTCGCACCGTTATGTGTGGTCATGATATCCCCTCCGGAGAGTCCTGCCAGCTGGCTCAGGTCCAGTTGTCCCTTATCGGTGCCGAGTGTGCCCGGCCCGGCTTTGACAAAAAATTCCCTGCCTTCGCCGGCAAGGATTACGCGGTCACCCGGTTCGATCATGAGCTGGAGAGGCGTATGATCGCTTCTGCGATATCGCCGTTTGTCGCCACGAGGGCTTCTTTTGCCTTCTCTTCAGAGACGTTTGCCTGTGCCGCCACCATGGTGATATCCTCTTTTAAAATCTCGGGCAATACTCTGCACATCTTCAATCTGCTCGACCTGCATGCCGAGCTTCTTCATCATCGCCTTCATCTGGCGTGGGTTGATATTTCCCGGAAGCATCTTTCTCACTACCCTGCCGTACTCTTACTGCTACTCCATAATTAAATGCAAGCATCTCCGTGCCAGAAATTACTGCGGCGCCGCATGCAATCAGGAGGTCATTGCCGGTAACAACAAGCACATCATCTCCCGCGCGGATTTTTGGATCTGCCGCGGTCACATGTTTTGCAAAGGCATTCTTTCCCTGTGCGACAAACTCTGCTACATCCTCACGGATAACAACACGGTAGCAAGGTGAAGGAAGCAGTGCCTGGAGACGTTTTGCACCTTCGATACCCAGTGTCAGCCTGCCATCCGCCGCCCGGACTGTTGCAAGGCGCACACCATGCAAGAGGATTTGACGTTCCCGTCCGGTGGTTGAGAAAATAAACGTACAGTCTTCACAAAAGAGCCCGGTACCAACTCCCCCTCCGAACTGATAATCAGCGATTGTCTGGACTCGCCGAAGCGAACTGTTCTCCGAGTATCCTGTTGACACGATTCACAAACTCCTCTTCTGCTGTTTTCGGTATATATGCCCCCGCTGCGATCTTGTGTCCTCCTCCCCCGCCGCCGTATTCTGAGGAGGCATCACTCAGTGCCTGCTGGAGATCGATTCCTTTTTCCACTACCCGCTCGGTTGTCCTCATGGATACTTTTGTCAGACGGGGGTCTTCAGGTACCTCACACATGACCAGTATGGGTTTTTTGCTGTTAAGTTTCGAGAGGGCCATGCCAGCACCGATTCCGACTATCGTGTCGGGATACCGCCTACCTACATGGATCCACTGGAGGTTCTCCAGTTCTTTAACGCCGGTATCAACAATATACTGGAGCAGGTTTCGGATAAACGCGCGGTGGTTGTTGAGCATGTGTTCTGCGTCCCTGTACGCGGTGCCACGATCCCCGCGAAGGATTGCACCCCCAACCTGTGGTTTTGACCAACGCCCACAGGCATTCAGCATCGTTGCATACTCCTGTGCATTGCGCAGCGGTGTCCTGGGGATTTCATCGGGGAACCCATAGGTTTCTGCAAGGAGCCGGTCAACCCGCTCCCCGTTGGCGATCAACTGCTCGGTAAGAGCGGAGATAATTGTCCTCCGGTCTTCAACCGGCATCTCTTCCCAGACAAACCAGCGCCGGTCATCATTCTGCTGCCGGATCCCGAGGCGTTTTAAGAATTGCCGGGCGCCTTCGGGATTGTTGCTGATTCCCTGTATGAACGGGTCATCATTATACGCGAGTGAGAGGTGGATAGGGCGGGTGGCAGTGCCATAGCAGTTCAGGTCATGTTTTCGCACCTCGACGTTGCCGTGGCGGATGCCGTCTTCAACGATCTCTTCGCGAACCGGGCCGGTAAGACCGCACTTCTCCCTTGCCATCATATCGCCGACATTGCCGACAATTGCGATTTTGGCGAGATCGGTGTTGCCGGAGTCCATCTGTTTTGTCACGAGGTAGGATACGCCCGCAGCGCTCATTTTGGTATAGCCATACGGAAGACAGTTCACCTGCGTGTACTTACGTTCCGCCGGCTGGCTGACATGGTGGTCTATTATGATAACTTCTTTGCCGGTAAGCCCGCGTTCAAAAAGAAGATTCTGCTGGCCGGCGCCAAGATCGGTAAAGATTTTCAGGGAGGTATCGGACGGGACCTGCGGCATCGTTAACGGTTCAAGCTGCCGGACAAAAACGGAGCGGACAGGGATCCCAAGCCTTCCAATCGCCTGCGAGAGGATCGCCTCACAGGCAATGCCATCCGCATCGATGTGGGAGATGATGGTTATTTCCGGTGCCGCTGTGATCTGTTCTGCGGCAGCCTTTACATCATCGCTAAAACCCATTGCATATTATTTATGGAGTTCATACACATGAATTGTGCTGGGTATGCGACCGGAACTGATCGAAGGGTTTCTGGAAAAGGGGGTCATCACTCCTGCCAGAATGCGTGTGGTTGAAGCAAACGCGATGTCACTCGGGGTAACCAGCCTCCAGTTGATGGAGAGCGCAGGTCAGGCACTCGCTGATATGGCACGTGCTGCCAGCCCGAAACGGATCCTGGTGCTGTGCGGTAAAGGCAACAATGGCGGTGACGGGATGGTGGCCGCCCGTCATCTCCAGTGGGGAGCAGACACAGATATCTGCTATCTGGATTCCGGAAAGCGGAGTAGTGCCGGTGAGCACCAGCTTGCAGCATTAAAATACTGCCGCGTTACCCTTCACCCGTTTCAGTGCAGCGACGATCTTGTGGCACTACGTTCCCTGTTTGAGAAGGCCGATGTGATCATTGACGCACTACTTGGCATTGGTGTAACCGGTTCCATGGGCGAGCCACTCATATCCTGCGTCATGATGGCGAATGCGTCCAAAGCGCAGATCATCGCTGCTGATGTCCCCACGCCGGGAATGCGTGTGAACCGGATATGCGCATTCCATCGGGCCAAGATTGAAGGATCTACGGTCGTTGATATTGGCATTCCCGTGGAAGCAGAGTGCTGTGTCGGTCCCGGTGATCTCACTCTTCTTCCTGCAAGAGGACACAAGGTGCACAAGGGGGCTGGAGGAGAAGTACTGGTTATCGGTGGCGGGCCGTACCAGGGAGCACCCTGGCTTGCCGGGCTGGGGGCACTGAGGGCAGGTGCAGACATCGTCCGGATTGCATCGCCGGTCTTCGAACCAATTCCCGATTTGATCTATGAACGTCTGGATGGGGAGTGGATTGGCGAGGAGCACATCGAACGGCTGATTATTCTTGCAGAGCGTGCCGATGTAGTCATATGCGGGAACGGGATGGGAAGTGAGAGTCACGATGTAATTCAGGCAATCGTACCCCACTGTAAAAAGGCA
>JAPKXT010000070.1 GCA_026394695.1 Methanoregula sp. | reverse complement strand
TGCATCGTAGGGGAACACCGCACCGGTCGGGTGAAACTGGATCATCTCCATATCGATCAGTTCGGCACCTGCACGGTAGCCAATGGCAAAACCATCACCGGTACCGCTCGATGAGTTTGTGGAGATGTCATACACTTTTGTCCCGCCACCGGTTGCAAGGATCGTACTGTCTGCCTTCAGTAAAACGAGATTTCCTTTCTCATCCAGTGCCATTGCACCGATGACCGATTCACCGCTTTTAAGCAGGTCGATCACCGTATATTCCTGTAGCAGGGTGACATTCGATGAATCAAGCCGCTCGACTAAGGTGGTCATCATCTCGTGCCCGGTTCTGTCACCAGCATAGCATGTCCGCGGGAACCGCTGGCCTCCAAACGGGCGCTGGGCAATCTCATCGTTCTCGGTGAAATCAAATACCGCACCCCAGGTTATGAGATCATTCATCCGTAATGGAGCTTCCTTAACGAGAATATTTACCAGATCGGGATCATTGAGATACGCACCACCTTTGAGTGTATCTTCAAAGTGAACCCCGCACGAGTCATCGTCACGCAGGACAGCGTTATAGCCACCTTCCGCCATGGTGGTGCAACCCCCTTTACCTACGAGGGTCTTTGAAATGAGCGCCGTATCGTCATACTGCGATGCCTCTATGGTGGCCCTTACACCAGCACCACCGCTCCCGATCACCAGCACATGGCAATCCACCACCTCATCTGCAAGCATCTTATTATTTTGTGGATCGTATAGTTACATAAATAAATGGCACAGCCAAAGTGAGAGAGAAATGAGATTATTAATGAAATTCGGCGGGACTTCAGTCGCCGATGCACAATGCATCAGACAGGTCGTGGATATTTTAGAAAAACATTACAAAGCCGGAGATGAACTGGCAGTCGTCGTATCTGCACAGCGTGGCGTGACCGACCAGATCATTGAAATTATCGGAAAACTCCCGACAGCAAAAGATGACAGTGCCATTGCACCCCTGATCCAGGCACTGGGAAAAAGGCACATTACCACCCTCGAAGGAGCTGCACCCGATTTTGTTGCAGAAACGGGAGCGGTGATCGAGGAGCGGCTTATCAGTCTCCAGAACATTCTCTTTGCCGTCTATAATCTGCGGGAGCTCACTCCCCGTTCGAAGGATTATATCATCTCATTTGGGGAACGGCTGCTTGCCCCAATCCTGAGTGCAGCTATCCGTCAGCGCGGTATCCCATCAACCGTACTGGACGGGTGCGATGCCGGCATCCTCACCACGCCCCAACATGGTGAATCCACCGCACTTCCGGAAAGTGATGAACGGATAAAAAAACGGTTGGAACCACTTCTGGGAAATGAAATTCCGGTGATCATGGGGTTCATGGGCTGCACCAGAAACGGGATCATCACAACCCTCGGCAGGAGCGGTTCGGATTACTCCGCGTCGATCATTGGTGCCGGTATAGACGCAGATGAGATTTGGATATGGACCGATGTGGATGGAATTATGACCTGCGATCCGAGGGTAATCAACGATGCACGGGTCATGTCTTCCCTGTCCTACATTGAAGTGATGGAACTCTCCTACTTCGGTGCAAAAGTGATGCACCCGCGTTCCATCGAACCTGCAATGCGGAAGAATATCCTTGTGCGGGTAAAAAACACTTTTAATCCCTCTCATCCCGGAACGGTGATTGTACGGAATGGACAACGGGATAACCGGGTGGTTAAAGCCCTGACCTATATTGACAAAGTCGCTGCGATAAATATCAATGGTGCCCAGATGATCGGGAGACCGGGAGTAGCAAAAGCAATTTTTTCCATCCTCGCGGATCATGAGGTGAACGTGATGATGATCTCGCAGGGATCATCTGAAGCAAACATTTCGCTTATTGTTGATGAGGTCCATCTCAATGCTGCAGTGCATGCACTGACCGATCTGGTAAAACAGGGTATCGTTCGTGAAGTTACCCACAACCACGATGTTTGCGCAGTTGCTGTTGTTGGTGCGGGTATGGCGGGAGCTCCGGGAACAGGAGGCAGGATCTTCACATCTCTCGGGAAAGCAGGTGTCAATGTAATGATGATCTCGCAGGGATCATCTGAAGCGAATATCTCATTTGTAGTGAACCAGCAGGATGGCCCCCGGGCTGTTCGAGTGCTCCATGACGAATTCAGGTTATCAGAGGAGTGCGATGAGTAATAGAGCCTACCGTGATGCGGGGGTAGACATCGATCTCGAGGCATCAGCAATAAAAGCCCTGATAAAAAACCTGACCTACCGGAGAAAAGGCAGCTGTACGATGATGGGCAGCGTCGGGCATTTTGCCGGTCTGATAGATTTTGGTGAACGGGCGCTCGCCCTGACCACGGACGGGGTCGGTACGAAGATGCTGGTTGCTGACCGGATGGAGGATTGGAGCACCGTGGGAATCGATTGTGTTGCGATGAATGTCAACGATCTTTACGTCATGAATGTAGAGCCTATTGCATTTGTGGACTACATTGCAACGGACAAACTCTCGATCGAGAAGATGGCCCAGATCGGCATTGGGCTCAATGAGGGTGCGAAGCTGGCGAATATCGACATCGTCGGTGGGGAAACTGCTTCCCTCCGCGGGTTGGTCAACGGGCTTGACCTCGCCGGTACCTGCGTGGGGATGCAGAAGAAGGACAGGATCATCTCGGGGGAAAAAATCCGGCCGGGTGATGTGATCATCGGTGTTTCATCCACCGGTGTCCACAGCAACGGTCTTTCGCTCGCCCGCAGCGTGGTGGAGAAGCATGGCGGTTATGATAAGAAGATGAAGAGCGGCAAGACATTCGGAGAGGAACTACTCACCCCCACCCGGATCTACCACGAGAGCCTGAAGGTTGCAGCAGCCTGTACCGTGCATGGTATGTGCCATGTTACCGGTGGAGGACTTCTCAATTTCAACCGGCTCAGCAAGTACGGGTTCCGGTTCGATAACCCGATCATGCCTCCGCAGATTTTCTCGTGGATACAGAAAGCCGGGGACATCACGGCAACTGAGATGTACCGCACTTTCAACATGGGCATGGGATTTGCTTATGTAGTGCCGGAAAAGAGTGTTGCCTGTGTGCAGAAGATGGTGAAAGGTGCACGGGTTGTCGGAAAAGTTGTCAAGGAGTCCGGTGCGTTTCTGGGCGATCTGGAGATCGTTTAGATACCGCAGATACGAAAATAATGATTTTTTCTTGTTATTGTTATTTCAGAAAGATTTACACAGTTGAATTAATCCAGAATGATGACCCCATAACAAATCGGGATAAAAATCCAATCGGTTCAGAAAGCAGAATGAGAAATAACGAGGGTAGTTGCAGATCGCTAAATTGCCCGTTTCGTTAGCTTTTTCTGTCGTATCAGGTGCGTTAGTCCTATAAGAAAAAAGGAGGCCGTTTCAATCGTACAGCTCGGGTTCAACCCTATATGTACTCTTCTCTGCGCCATCAGAAACGATCGCGCTGTTGCCGGAGGGATCTTCAAGAATTAACGTAACCGGCAGCTCCCCGCGTTTTATACGGGCGATCTTCTCCAGCAGCAGTCTGGCGTTCTCCCTCTCTTCTGCATCCCCGTCGATTATTGCCGATCCAATGGCATGCACAATGCGATCCAGCACTCCCTCTATATTGGACACAAAACCCTGGCAGGTGGGGCCGGGATCGATCCTCACCCCGAGCTCCGGGATCTCGATCGAGGCGCTCATGCTCCGCACCACCCGGATTGCGAGATCCTCCTGCGTGGCGGTCCGGTGCACGTAGCGTACCGGCTCACCGTGTTTGAGCATTTGGGTATCGACAAAGCGGTAGCCACAGGAAGGACAGATTGCAGAAATGATGAGAATATCAGAAAAATAAGGAATATTTTCTGTTGTATACAGGTATTCTATATCAGTATTACACGTTGGGCACGGACCCGGAACGACTGTACGCAACTTTAAGCTCCACCAATCTTGTCCCGGGAGATTTTTACTGACATTGGCGTGAGTACGACGTACCTCTGGTCCCCAAGACCAATAATGTCCCCGTTGACATCTTTTGCCACTTCTTTTAAGTCTTTTAAAACTCGCTCATAGGATATCTTGTCCATTTTGAGCCGGGAAATGTCGACAATTACAATGTTTCCGCTGTACACTTCATCTTTGACGCGGGGAGTATCCTTGAGATCAGTAATTGTGGCGATCTTTACGAGTAATGCCGGGGCAGAACCGCCGTGCTCTTCATATGATGCGAGGTCGAGCTCCATATAATCATCGTCCGAGTGCGTGGAACTCTTTCCAAGAAGGGTGTCTATAATTTTAACCATAAAAAAACTGTATGATGAAACTTATTTAATAGTATCTATTTGAAAGCACCTATCAGGGTTTTTGTAGAAAAAAACACGTAAAATAACCGATTTCCCGCACAATGGATCCGAACCTTTTTGTATCAGATTTCGATATTCCATATCTCATCGCTGACGTGATGAAAATTTTTACACATCTTTCCTTGAGTTCTGGCACGCATATCGGGCGCGTCAAGGAGTGCAATTCCGATTGCAAGTGGCTTACCGTGCCGCTCATCAACGATCTGGACCGGAGCATTGGCTTTCACATCATCAGAGATCGAAACGATACCCGGACGCATGACATCTGCGCCGTTGACCACATAGGGTATTGCACCTGCATCCACCACAATCCTGCGATCAGGAAAGGGGAACTGAATCGCACCTTTTAATGTAGGGAATACCCAGTTTCCGGTGTCCATCAGGATCATTTTTTTATTAACCATGAACAGTGAAACATCGGCATTGGTTTCAAGCACTTCAATCATATCCGCATGAAACAATTTTGCTGATGTTCCGATCTGGTCAAAAAGCCGTGCTAAGAGATCCTGCGCCTGGCTTTTTCGGATAGAATGGCGTTTTTTTACGACAATTTTTTTCATTATCTCAGTTCCTACATTCATCTCTCTCGCTTGAAAAAAATTTGCATCGGAAAATGTATAGCATTCATCCATGAACCTGGACCTTTGGTTAAGCCTCAGAAAAATTCTTGGTGGATGCAGATCTACGGTATGTTTAAGTAACCCGCTCACACACATATATTACTCCAGAGCGATGGTAACAGGGTATTATTATGACCAAAAGGCCGTTGGATATTTTGGATCAGGTGCTGAACCGTCAACCCGTTATTGTATCTCTCAAAGGCGGGAGAGAAATACGGGGCATTCTTCAGGGATATGATGTACATATGAACCTCGTGCTTGATAAGGCAGAGGACGTGGAGAATGGGCAGGTTCAGAAGGTAGGTACGCTCATCGTCCGTGGGGACAATGTTATCTATATATCCCCCTCGCTGGAACAATAAGGTGAAGTAACATGTCAAAAGGTACTCCGTCAATGGGAAAGATGAACAAGTTCACCCATATCGCCTGCCGGCGCTGTGGGAAGATCTCGTTCCACGCCCAGAAGAAAGTCTGCTCTGCCTGCGGTTTTGGCAGAAGCACAAAAATGAGCAGCTATAAGTGGCACACAAAGCGACCAAAAATCCCAACACATTAAGAGATTTATCATGTGCGGTATCGTTGGCATCGTCGATGCTGGCGGTGTATCGATCCAGCTCTACTATTCCCTGTACGCACTCCAGCATCGCGGACAGGAAAGCGCCGGCATATCCACCTATGACGGCACAAACCTCCAGAAATTTAAAGGTTCGGGGCTTGTTGCCGATGTTTTTTCTCCATCAGTTTTAAAAAACCTGAAAGGGAATACCGGGATCGGACACGTACGTTACCCGACAACCGGGTCCAATCTTCCTGAAAATATCCAGCCGCTCAATTTTCAGTTCAAGGATCATTTCATCTCAATTGCCCATAATGGCAACCTTGTGAACACAGCCGAACTCAGATCTGTATATGAACAGGCCGGGCAGATCTTTATCACCACTATTGATACGGAGATCATAGCAAAGATCCTGATTGATGAGATTGGCAATTCCGGATGTGTGGAGGATGCCGTTCACCGCTGCATGCGTAAACTTGTCGGGTCCTATTCTGTCGTGATGATGATTGATGGAATCATTTATGCATTCCGTGACCCTTTGGGTATCAAACCCTTCTGTATAGGTAAGACAGAGCATGGGTACATGGTTGCATCCGAAAGTGTAGCGATTGATGCATTGAACGGGAAATTTATCCGGGATGTCCGGCCCGGAGAATTGGTCAGGATTGATGCTGAAGGAATAAAATGCAATCAGATTGCAATTGCCGGTAAGCCTGCACACTGCATCTTTGAATATATTTACTTTGCACGGGCTGATGCAGTTATCGATGGTGTACTGGTCTATAATGTCCGGCGTACAATCGGACAAAAACTCTATGAAGAGGATCCGGTAATAGCTGACTCTGTCTGCTCCGTTCCTGACTCAGGGACCGCATATGCTATAGGGTATGCAGAACGGTCAAAAATCCCGTTTGTCGAGTCCATGATGAAGAACCGTTACATGGGACGCACGTTCATCATGCCGACCCAGAAGGAGCGGGAAAACGCGGTGCGAATAAAACTCAATCCAATTCCAGCCCACCTGAAGGATAAATCTGTAGTGCTGGTTGATGACAGTATTGTCCGGGGAACCACATCCCGCAGAATTATTACCATGATGAGGGAAGCAGGTGCACGCGAGATCCATATGCGTATCGGTTCACCGGCGATCAAAGCACCCTGTTATCTTGGTGTTGATATGCCTACCAGGGAAGAACTGATAGCAAATAACAGGATTGAAGAACAGGTCCGGCACAGCATTACTGCAACTACCCTTCATCATGTCTCGCTCCCTGCCCTGATTGAGGCGATTGGCTTTGACCAGGAGAATCTTTGCACCGGGTGTCTCACCGGGTGCTACCCGTTACCCATCGATGGGGAGCACGGGAACTTTTGCTTGTTTTAACAAAATTTTTAACAAAAAACATTAAAAAAACCTCATAAAAAACAAAACAGTAGCGAGGGATGGATTTGAACCATCGATCTACGGGTTATGAGCCCGTCGGGATATCCTGACTACCCTACCTCGCTCCTATAATCAGGGTTATAATATAGTCGGCGTGCGCTGATAAAGTTTACTTAAGTTTTTCCCGATCCCGGTTACCTGTGAGGGAGATTTAATTACTCTTTTACCTACAGAGAAATATGGATGATGAGATCAGGCAGATACGGGAGAAGAGGATAGAGGAGCTGAAAGGAAAAATGAGGAATACGCCAAAGGTGGATGTGATGCATGTCGACCAGACACATTTTCAGGAATTCATCAAGACCCACCCGTTTGTTGTCCTTGATTTCTGGGCAGAATGGTGTGCTCCATGCCGCAGGGTGGGGGTCGTTATTGAAGAACTTTCAAAGGAATTTTCCGGGAAAGTTACTTTTGGCAAGTGTAATACCGAAGATAACCGGCTCCTCGCCATGCAGTTCAATATTACCGCAATACCATCAATCATGCTCTTTTCTCATGGAACGCTGGTGGACAGGATTATCGGGGCTTATCCAAAAGAAGCAATTCGTGAAAAAATCATAAAAAAGTTTAACCTGAAATAACCAAATATTATTTCTCTCTTCAATAACCAGCGTGATTCCTATCTGCGGCAATTCAGTTTAGCTGCCATAATGAAATCGTTTAATGTCAGGCCCCCCGCCGGGTAGGTATAATATGAGATCTCGATGAATCGTGACTTTTTCATGCAGATATCCGGAATATGTCCTTCCTGTGCTGAGAGATCGGCAACCTCGTTAAAAAAATCAACGCACTGGCTGCTGGTATAAAACTCAAATGTCCGGATCAGATGACCGTTGTCAAGTGACCAGCCTGGCACTTCTTCGAGAAGTATAAAAATCTCCTTTCGTGTTAGTGGGGAAGAGCCCACAACATCGGTGGAGCATTTTTTCTGCGCAAGGCCCATAGGTATTTCTCGGATCTCCGGACAAAAAATGTTTCTCCTGATGAGAAGGAAAATTAAAAAAGTTTTTCCTGCAGGTTATGGTGAAGAGTTTGCAGGAACTGCTGATGGGTGCTGCCTGCCGGACTGCCATTGCATGAGGATCATAATCATCATTGATAAGGGAAGAGCGATGACGATAGGATCGACTGCTGTCCATGGGGATCCAAGCAGGGTGACGTTCCCGAAGAGTGCCTGGCAGATCCCAAGGGGTTTTGCTTCTGCTGCATGGAAGAACGCTGTCCAAAGG